>DAISHO010000246.1:0-3584 GCA_036822495.1 Thermodesulfovibrionales bacterium | reverse complement strand
CCCTCAGAGGTGTTGATATGGATATTTCTCAGAATGAATGGGTCTCTATTATGGGACCTTCAGGTTCTGGCAAGTCCACATTATTGAATATCATCGGTGGTCTTGATTATCCTTCAGAAGGTTCAGTGACAATTGATGGGAAGGAGATAAGTGCCATGAAGGAGGACGAGCTTGCTGTATTCAGGCGTGAGAATATAGGCTTTGTATTCCAGCAGTCTTATCTCATTCCCTATCTTACCGCCCTTGAAAATGTCATGCTTGCCCAGTATTTTCACAGTATAGTTGATGAAAAGGAGGCAAAGGAAGCCCTCGAGAGGGTTGGTCTTGGCCACAGGCTTTATCATAAACCCTCGGAGCTATCAGGTGGAGAACAGCAGAGGGTATGCATAGCAAGGGCATTGATTAATTCACCGAAGCTCCTCCTTGCTGATGAGCCAACAGGTAATCTCGACAGGGAAAATACAAGGCTCATACTCGAACTCCTCAGGGACCTTCACAGGAATGAGGGTTTCACCATAGTCCTTGTGACTCATGACCCTTATGTGGCAGGGTGGGGCAAAAGGCTTCTCACAATGGAAGATGGAAGGATAATAAAGGATGAGGTTCTTCATCCCTGAGGCATTTATAAGTGCTTTCAAGCTCAGCCTCTCTGTGTGTTTGTCCTGGCTTCTCATTAATGCCTATGCCTCTTCAATAAAGGAAGGGATCAGGTCTCACCTTAACTGTTATTTCCGCCATCAACTTTTAATCGCTGTTTTATTCCTCGTCATTTTGTTTTTCTCAGGTACTTATCTCAATCTTGATGCCTATTATAAGGACTTAATAAGAAGGTTCTCGGCATATACTTTTGGCATCCTCTATATAGGAGCCGTCTTTTCTGGCTGGTCATTAAAGGATAAGAGCTTAATATTTCTGTCTCCTCTATTGTTATTTTCGCCACCTTTTTTACTTCCCTTTCTTTTTGGTGCAGATACCGTCAGCCTCTCCTTTTTCCTCAAGGACCTTTCAGCAATGAGGCAGAATTACGAGGGCACTTATACAGGAGCCCTCCTCGGTACTGGAGCAGGAGCCCTTTTACTTATATTTTCTTCAAGACTCGTTAAGCGGTTATCGTTAATCCTCTCCTTTACAGGTCTTCTCTTCAGCCTCTCCATAATAAAACTCCTCTTTGGAGGTACAGGAGGATATGCAGAGCTTTCACTAATCCCTTCTGTCCAGAGAGGGCTTATGAAGTTCTTTCATGACTTTGTCCATCAGCTCTTTGTATTCTTCATGGTTCCTGATCATCCCCTTCTGAAGACAACAGTCTGGAATTTTATAGGGCTTATCTTTGGTGAGTCCTTTACAATGTTTGTAACACTCTTGATTCTTATTGTGCCTTCTTTAATTATCCTATTTAAAATCCTCAGGCCTCCTGAGGTAATACCTGAGGGATTTGCAGGGGCAAGAAAGAGGAAATACATCCACGACTTTATGAACATGATGAGATTAAAGGCTGTGCCTTTAATAGTCTTTATAATGGTAGTAACACTCCTCTGGTTTTTTAAGGCAGAATCAGGTCCAGGGCTTTATATTCCTCAGCCAGTGCCTGTTGTTGAAGATAATGGATTCATTGCCTTAAATCTGAATGAGCCTGGTAGAAGCATAGGAGATGGAAATATCCATAAATTTATTTTTAAAAAGGAAGGGCAGAACTACAGGTTTTTTATATTCAAGAGGCCTGATGGAAGATTTGCTGTCTGTCTTGATGCCTGTGAGATATGCCCCCCTGAGGGATATGGACAGGCAAGGGCCCATCTGGTATGCATATACTGTAATACCCCTATTCCTCTTAATACTGTTGGTGAGCCTGGAGGATGTAACCCCATACCAATTAATTTTTCTCTGAGAGATGGGGAGATAAGGATAGAGGTGCAGGAGATATTGAAAAAGTGGAGACTCGTCCATTCAGGGGTATCGAAAGAGTGAGATTATTGAGGATAGATAGGCTCGTCTTTATAAGAAGGCTTATGCTCGGCCTGTGGCTCCTCTATTATCTTACATGGGCTACATGGTCAAAAGAGGCCTTTGCAAATTTCGTAACAGGGCTTGGAAGGAATATTATCTGGAAGTTCTTTTTTGTATTCTTTTTGTTTTTTCTGGGCGCAGAGATCATTTATAAGTTCAGACAGTGGTATAAAAGGGCAAGGGTCCTTGCCTTTGCCAGAGTAATTCTTCCAGCAGGGATATTTATATTTCTTACGGGCTTTTTCCTTAGTGCAAACATGAGGATGGAGACGAGGATACTCACAGGAAAGGATGATGTATTCACAATCCCCTGGAGTGAAAAGAGATTTGCCGTTATGAATGTGAGGCCCGGGATTAAGGAGAGGTTTCTTGATATAGAGCAGGATGCCCCTTCTGCTATATTTACAAGAGAGCCCCTGCTTTTAATTACAGACTTTGAAAGGACTTACAGGATAGGAGCCTTTCCGCCTACAAGGATAGATGGCACATTCTTCCATATATTGAATTCCAATATAGCTCCATCCATTGAATTAAGAAATCAGAAGGGAGAGATAATTGAAAAGGGTGACCTTGCCCTCCAGATATTACCAGCAGGAAATACAGATTTCGCCCGTTTAGGGAATCTTCCTTACAGGATTACAATGAAACTCCTTCCTTCAGGAGAGATAAAGAGGGGAGATATAATTGCAAAGGAATATAACCTTGAGGACAGGCTCTATGAAATTAAGGTTTACAGGATAAAAAATCCCGAGGAGGCAGGGGTACTGATTGCTCAGGATAACTCAAGGAGACCTTTAAGTTTTGACGGTTATACCTTCACTGTTACAGGCCATACCTACTGGGTCCTTCTTGAGGTTGTAAGGGATGATGCTGTGTATATAATTGGAGCAGGCATTGTATTAATAATGTTTGGTATTGTTTTAAGACTTCTCTTACTTCCGGTTTCGATTAAGGAGCTAAAGAGGCCAGTGATATAAAACTAAAAACTCTTGAAAATGCCAATGCCAAATCTTACAGGTATGTCCCTTGTCCTTTCAGAAAGATAGATATTTTTTGATATAATTAGGGGATATTTATACTCCATCTCCCCAATCTTACCAGGTATTGTTCCTGATAGGGCTCCAACAACTGTCAGTGCCTTTCCTTTTGAATAGATTGCAGGGTCAAGATAGCCGTCATACCTTATCATGAACCTTCCCCTTGATTCATCTGTATCAAGGGGTTTTCCTGTAGAACTGAGGGGTCTCTCAAGAACCTCAATGTACGTAGAGTCTTTTGTATTTGCTACTGCAAGGATTATGCCTCCAAGCATTACAGTCTTGCCTGAATGGGCTTCTGGTTCTTTGAAGATTTGTTGAGGAGTGAGCCCTCTGTCAACCTCTTTTCTTATCTCCTCAGGCACGACATGGGCACAACCACCGAGAAAGGCAATTGCATATGTAGTGACCAGTAATTTTACAAAAATTGTCTTCATAAGTAATTATCAGAAAAAATGACTAATTCTGTCAAGAAGTCGAATTGCAAGGTCATGTCAATAGTTCTGTGTAAATTCTCTTAAGGGTTTAATACTCCACTGG
>DAISHO010000245.1:0-3593 GCA_036822495.1 Thermodesulfovibrionales bacterium | reverse complement strand
ATAAGACTGATGCTACCTGCTGGCGTCTCTGTAAGGACCATTGCTGAGGAAAGGATATTCTGAAGAACCTCATTAAGGCTCTTAGACTTTGCAATCAGAAGACTATTCTCATAAAGGATTGAAAGGTCTCTCTTTGCCTCCTGCTGTCTTCTTACAAGCTCCCAGAGGAACCAGGCGCTTGTGCCTTCAATTATCTCTACGGGATATGGGAAGACCTTTCTGATGTAATCAGATACGCGGGGATTACCTGTGGCATTGATGATAATATGTGGATTAGCAGTAGATAGTTCCTCAACTGAGCCGGCGACATAGATCCCCCTCTCTTTTGCAAAGACTAACCCAGGTGCATCGGGATTAGAATCAGCTATTCCAACGACATTTACATCACCATTGGCAAGGAACACCTCAAGAAGGCCTGAGCCACCTCTACCAGCTCCAACGATCCCTATGTTTATCATCCTTATTTCCCCATCTTAACCCGCCTAAATCTAACCGTGCTACCTACCCCCATGAATTATCCGCAACTACTACACCCACTTCCACAGGAAGGGGTTTTCCCACCTGTAAGCACAAAGCCCTGTCTCTCACCATCATCAATAAAATCAAGGGTCATTCCACTGAGGTTTACAAAGGTCTCCCTGTCCATAAATATCCTGAGACCATTTTTCTCTACAACCTCATCTGTTTCAATAGCCTTTTCATCAATGTCCATGCCATAAGATGGTCCACAGCAACCACCCTCTAACCTGAATATCCTGAGACCCCATCCAGGTTTTCCCTCTGCTTCGAGTACCTCCTTTATCCTTTCTGCAGCTATCTCTGATACTGTAAACATGCAACCTCCTCTCAGTTCTTCATTGAATCAAACTTTTATTTTTCCACCTTAAAAGTGGGCATTTTATAAAATAACCAATCATTATCTAAAAAAGCAACCTTGGTGCCGAGCACTCAACCGAGGAATCCACCGAGCACTCAGCCGAGGTGATTGTGAAGCACAACCTAATTGTTTGCCCATACTTTTTGTTTTCACGGCTGAGTGCTCGGCATAACCTAATTGCTTGCTCATACCTTCGGGTACCACGGTTGAGTGCTCGGTCGCTCTGTCGCACAATTGTCGGCTGCTCGGCTGGTCTGCTATAATAAAAAAAAGGAGGTGACTCATATGAATACCCTTAAGACAATGGTCTTACTCGTCACCCTCACGGTGCTCTTTATCTTTATAGGTGCCCTTCTGGGCGGCAGGTCTGGCATGACTGTAGCCCTCTTTATTGCCCTTGCTATGAACTTCTTTGCCTACTGGTTCAGTGACAAGATAGTCCTCAGGATGTACGGTGCCCGCGAAGTTTCAGAGGCAGAGGTACCTGAATTATATTCCATTGTAAGACAACTAAGTCAGAAGGCAGGGCTTCCGATGCCAAAGGTGTATATAATCGAGGCTGATCAACCGAATGCCTTTGCAACAGGAAGAAATCCTAAGCATGGTGCTGTGGCTGTTACAACAGGGATTATGAGGCTTCTTGATAGAAATGAACTTGCTGGTGTTATCTCCCATGAGCTGGCCCACATTAAAAACAGGGATATCCTCGTAAGCACCATTGCAGCTACTATTGCTGGTGCTATAAGCTATCTTGCCCAGATGGCTCAATGGGCAATGATATTTGGTGGCAGAAGGGATGATGAGGAGGGTGGTAATCCCATTGCTGCCCTTGTGATGATGATTGTTGCACCCATTGCTGCCATGCTTGTTCAGCTTGCCATATCAAGGACAAGGGAATATGGTGCTGATGCTGGTGGTGCAAGGATAGTCGGCAATCCCCTTTATCTTGCTAATGCCCTTAAAAAGCTCCATTATGCATCTCAGAGGATCCCCCTTGAGGCGAATCCTGCTACATCCCATATGTTTATTGTGAATCCCCTTTCAGGTGGAGGATTTGCAAAGCTCTTCAGCACCCATCCGCCAATAGAGGAGAGGATCGCAAGGCTTGAGGCTATGGCAAAGGGAATGTAATTAAAGTAGATAAAAAGCTATGAGGGGGACTGTTATCAGTCCCCTTTTTTATACCTTTGTAATCTTGAAACTTTTAACAATCTTTTCAAAGGTATTCAGGTCTCTGTCAAAATAGTATCTTGCTGGTGCTGTATAGCTTATATAATAAAACCATTCATCAATAACAAGTCCGTAAAAGACCCTTTTCATCTTTAGGTTATCCATCTCTTTATCTCGATAGGAAAGATAAAGTCTGAAACCTGTATATCCGCTGATTTTAGTTGCTCTATTTTCTTTGACCTCAAGGTTTAAGACCTGAGGATTTGACGCCATATTGTCAACAACCACCTCAGCGGCTTCATTGGGTAACATATTTTTTTTAAGAATCTTTTTAGTATATTTAAATTCTGTTTTGTTTATATTAAATTTCATTACATGGATGACCTGAAGAGGAAAACCATCTTTAGTTATTGCTAGGTGGTGTGGTGATGTGCCAATCATAAACCAGCCTTCAGGAAGCTCCATCTGAAAATTACCTGTATAGGAGGTGAAAACTCCACCAGTTCTTATCCATGGCCCGCAACCCGCAAAGAATATTATTAAGAACAGAAAAAATTTTTTCATGCCTCCTCCATTTATTTTAAATATTCTTCAATGTAGCTCCTGTCAGATGCATTAGGGCTAAGCTGGATGTATCTTGTAAGATGTTTCTTTGCTGCACCTTTGTTGCCGAGTTTCAGGTAAACAAACCCCAGGCCTTTATGGGCATCTGGATATGAATCATTTATGGACAGAGCCTTTTCATACATCTCCTTTGCCCTATTAAGATCATCCTTTTCATCTCTCTGCCTGTATATCTCTCCAAAGAGAAAATAGGCCTTTGGATCATTTGGTCGTATGCTTAAATACTTTTCTATCCCCTTTTTGGCTATGTTGAATCTGCCAGCGGAGATATCAAGTTGTGCATTATCGAGGATCAGTTTTGTTATCTTTCTTATAAAGACATCTTTATTTGTTATCCCTTTTTTATCCATATACTTTTCTTTTATAATCTCTTCGTAGGATTCAATCCTCTCCTTAAGACGGGGGTGCGTTCCGAAGAAGAACGGTTCTTTTAAGTTTTCTTCTTCCAGTTCATGTTTTAAGTGTAAAAAGAGTTTCGGGGATTCCCTCGGATCATATCCAGCCTTAACAATTAATTCTATTGCCTTTATATCAGCCTCCCTTTCCTGCTCTCTTGAATGGCCTGTTACTGCTGCCATCGCCCCGAGTGTGCCGATCTGTGAGGCTATTGCTCCAGCAATCGGAACTATACCGATTGTTTCGTTAAGGGTGGCAAGAACTGCTGACTTATTTTTAATAGATTTATAACTTGCGATTGTATGTCTGTGTATCACATGTGTCATTTCATGGCCAATCAGGGTGGCAAGCTGTGCCTCATTGTCCATCCTAGCGAGGATTCCCGTATGAATATAAATTACTCCATTGGGATAAGCAAAGGCATTAAGATAGGGATTTTTGATGATTTTTACCTTAATCTCTACCCTGGATAAAGTCTCTCGAGGCTGAAGTTTTCGGGCAATGGAATTAACATAACTTTCAAGGT
>DAISHO010000244.1:0-3612 GCA_036822495.1 Thermodesulfovibrionales bacterium | reverse complement strand
TTTTATAGTATCCATCCACAAAAGATATCCATCACTCCAGAGGTGGTTTCTATTGAGGGTTACAATGATTAACAGGATTACTAAAAGGACTGTAAAAATCAATTTCATATCTGATAATATATCATATTACTATGGAGCGTGCAGCGTGGAGGTGCGAAGAGATTGGGTAAATATTTACCTATGAAGTTAAACTTTCAGGTTCTGTCTTTATTGTTCCTCCTTTTTGTTCCCCTGAAGGGGTATGCAGAAAGCCCTCTCGTAACTGCTGTTAAGAACTATAATTCAACCCTGCTCAAGGTTTATACCACCCTTGACCTCAACCTCCTTGAATCAGTTGCTACTACTGATGAGATGAGCAGGGTCTTTCCTGTTGTGCAGGCCCTTATTAATAAAAATAGCATAATGGTTGCCCAGCAGAAATATTTCAAGGTTCTTGACTCAAAGGTAACAGGAAAGAAGGGCTATGTTGTAACAGAGGAATTATGGTTTTACTGGTGGCAGAATAAAAAAGACGGCTCTATTACAAAGCCTCCTTCAGAGGCTTTCTATAAGATTAAATACCATCTCATAAAAGATAAAAATACATGGAAGGTGGACAAGATTGAAGAGATCAGATAGTATAGTCTTGATTATCCTTCTTCTGTTCTTTCTTTCTGCCTGTTCAAAGGGCAAGGATGTGGTAGCAGTGGTTGGTTCTGCAGGTATCCTTGCTGAGGATTTTGAGATTGCCTCAAAGAGAAAGGCTTCTCTTCTCGGAAAGGAGTCTTTAACCAGAGAAGAAAAGGTCGAAGTTCTTAATACTATGATAGAGAGGGAATTGCTTTTTCAGTTTGCAAAAAAGAAGGGTTTTCAGATTGACAGACTAAAGGTGGAGGAGTTAAGGAAACTCTCCCGGGGAGATATCTCAGGCGGTGAAAAGAGGTTTTTAAAGAGGGAGATCGAAAAGAACCTTTATATAGATTCTTTGAGGGATTCTCTCAGAAAGGAGATACAGATAAGTCAGGATGATATTGCCTCCTATTACAGGAAAAACCTCAGGGATTTTACAGAGCCCGAGACTTATAAGGTCTATCTTCTAAAGATTAAGGAGTCTGATGCCCATCACCTCCTTGAGGTCTTTAACAAAGACCCTGACTCTTTTGATAAGGTAGCCTTCGAGAATGTACCGCCTGATATAAAAGAGCTTAACAGGAATGCCCCTTATACACCCCTTGAGGGCTTTCCTGATGAGATGGCAGGTATCCTTAAAAAGGCTGGGGTAAAGAGGATTTATGGCCCTGTGAAGACAAAGAGGGGTGTGTTTCTATTTAAACTTATTAATAAGAGGTCTGCAAGGACCAGACCCCTTTCAGAGGTCTCAAGGGAAATAGAGCATCTACTTATAGAAAAAGAGCTTGAAAAGAGGCTCAAAGGCCTTCTTTCAGAACTTAGAAAGACAGTGAAGGTTGAAATAAAGATAACATTTTAAGCTGGCATAAAAATTGCATTATATTTAAGGCAATTAAAGAAATTTTTCGAAAAAACCGAAATAAAATTAAGGGGTTTTTAAAAGGGGAGAGTCCTAAAGTGGGTGAAACCACGCAGAGAACTGACAAAAATTGGACAAGATTTGCGTTAAAGGCCTTACTCATTGCCTTTGCAGGTATTATCCTCACTGTGCTTTCAATAGCATCAGCTCACTGGATATTTGGTATTACCTCAAGTAATGCTGTCCTTTATTTTGTTAAGGCTGAAGATGGTAAGTTGAAGGTCACAAATGACCTCGCCTTTGACGATGCAAGCAGACTCCTTTTTATGGTAGATGCAAGCTGTGTATTGAGATTCATTGAGGGATTCGCAACTGCTGTTACCGGTAAACCGATCCTTGAGCTTACATGGAATAAGGAAGACGGAAACGGAATTATTAAAGAATACAGGCATGATGGAACAAATTTCCTTATTATCCTTTCAAGATACGCCGAGCAGGAAGGAAGACCGAGAGGTTTATTCATAGGTGGAGACCTCCCCTATGGTGATGTGGAAAGGTGGCTTGATAAAAGCAGGAATAATACAGGGATTGCCTTTTATGATGGCTCATCATGGCGCCATATCTGGTGTTCAATTAATGAGGCATTGACAATTAAAGACCTTGATAATCTATCTATTGGACCGTGGAGATGGAGGTATATGGGAAGCAGGGTTCTGAAGTCAACAAATAAGGAGATAATCCTTGAAAGTATCCACGAGCTTCGCATAGTCAGGGGGTCGAAGCCTCTTCATCTTATGATGAGAAGATTTCTTTCTAAAAGGAGCGGCGATGACTATATCCTTTTGAAGGTCGAGCTCAAAAACCTTGCTGATGAACCTGTTTATTATAATTATTCCTTCGGAGATGAACCATGGGTTGGTGAATTTGGTAATTCTATAGGAGATGTGGGCTGGACAGAGGGTAAGGTCTTCAGGTTTGAGGGTTATGTATCTCCCCTTAAATATAGATATGCAGGCATATGGGATCGGGGAAATCCAGAGGCTGGTGAACCTGAGAGGTTTTCAAATTATGCGAATTTTATTGAATGGCTTGATAATACCCCAACTGTTGTTTATTTCTCCAATAGCTTTACAGATGTCGACGAAAATAGGCCCCTTAACAGTTTTGACAACAGGATATTGAATCTCCTGTGGCTCTATCAGGTCTTGATGCCAGGTGAATCAAAGACCTATACCCTTGCCCTCGGAATGGCGAGGCCCGAACCCCATACAGGTTTACCAATTAAGCCAGATGTTATTCTTTCAGCAGAAGGTTCTTAAACCTGAGACAGACATGAAAGGAAAACCAGCCTGCTACAGCACCTATTAATCCAAAGAATATGTGGAAGAATAAAGAGATAAATCTTACAAGATTGCCTTCAGGCCTTACGGGAATGCCAGAGAGTTTTTCTATGTCAGCTATTATTGCCTCCTCGATTGCAGGAAGGGCAAAGAGCATGTCCATTCCCTTCAGGATAGCAAGGGCAATGGCTGAACCAGATATAGCACAGATGATATATCCTGATGAAGGAAAGAGTCTCATTGATGTTATAATACCAGAAAGAGATAGAAATGAAAACACTCCTTAAGAAGATATTATTCTTTTCAGGTTTGAGCCTTATCGGTCTTTCTATATTCTTTTACATATTGCTTAGATTTTTTCATTTCAGCACTAATTCTGCAGCCCTTTATCTTATTAAAGACCGGAATGGTCTCAGGATATCAAATGATATATCCTTTTACGAAATAGATTCCCTTGTGCTCAGGATAGACCTTACAGACCTCTTTAACAGGGTTTTTGAGACCTCTGCCATGGCAACAGGTGCTCCTATCCTTGATGTAAATCTTGACACGAAAAAGGGCAGGGGTTTAATAAAGGAATTCAGGCCTGATGGGAGCAGGCTTGAGATTGGCCTTTCGAGATTTGACGAAGAGGGCATAAGACCACAGGGCCTTTTTATCGGAGGTGACTTCCCTCCAGGCGACTCAGGTCTCAGGAGGGAGGCGAGTGGCATTGCCTTTTATGATGGTAAAAGATGGCATCATCTCTGGTGCAACGCTAACGAGGGTATAGCCTTATCAGGTGGTGAGGTTCATGATATAACC
>DAISHO010000243.1:0-3614 GCA_036822495.1 Thermodesulfovibrionales bacterium | reverse complement strand
GTTTTAATACAACAAAAGCACCTGCCCTATCCTTATAAGCCTCTTCCATAGCTTTCTGGACCTCTATATCAATTGTTAAGGTTATATCATGACCTCTCTGAGGAGGCACCTCTTTAAGAACTCTCAACTCATGACCAAGGGCATCAACCTCCACAATCTTTTTTCCATAAATACCCCTTAATATCTTATCGTATATCCTTTCCACACCCCACTGACCTATAAAGGCATCTGGTGGAATCCCTTCTGCCTTGAGAGTCTTTAACTGTTCCTCTGTGACCCTGCCAAGATACCCTATTAAATGACTTCCCACTGACCCATAGAGGTATCTTCTAATAGATGTAGTTGTAATACTGAGATTGGGAAAATCAGAATGCCTTGCCTCTATGCGGGCCACCTCCTCAAAGGAAAGGCCCTCCTTAATCACCACAGGCTCAATCTGAAACTCTTTATCTTTAAGCTTTTCTTTTATCTCATCAACTGATACGCCCAGGAGTTTGGATATTTCATAAATCTCACTTTCATTATAATCATCAGGGCTCAATACTGCTACAAAATAAGGCATATTCTTAACTAATGGAACGCCCTTTCTATCGTATATAATCCCTCTCTGAGGTTCTATAGGAATGACCTTTTGCCTGTTGTTTTCTGCAAGCATTCTGTAGGTTTGGCCTTCTATAATGCAGAGATGAAAGAGTCTCAGAAAGATTATTATCGAAAGCATGAGACATACAACACTGGCAGCCTTTATGCTACCCTCTAACTGCTCTTTACTCATACTTTAATTCCTGTTCTCTTAGAAAGAGTCTCTTTAAATTCTGTCTCTCCAGCAAATATTCCAAGAGGTGAATTTATAAGGGCCTGCATAAATATAGTATAAATAACCCATACAGAAACAGGTACAGGTGAGTCTTTAAGTGCTGCAATAAAGATTCCAAGGAGGGCATCAATGGCTGTAATAAAGAACAGACCTGCTACACCAAGGATGGGGCTCCAGACAAAAAAACCTCCAAGTATATTTGCAGAAAGATATCCAATCAATGCCTTAGACATTATATTCGGCCCCCAGAACCCTGAAAGGATATCTTCAAAAAATCCGCATGTTGCACCGAATATTGTTGACCTAAGGTCATCCTTTGTTCTCATGCCAAAGATAAAGACAGGGACTGATAAAAACTCAGGCCTAACACCAAAGACCATAATCTTTGATTGTAGAAATAGGGCTATACAAAGTAGAAAAAGCCAGACATACCACCGAAGGGTACCCCTTTCTGTTTTAATGAATCGTTGGAATCTGTATCTTTCGGAAACTGTTACTTTCGCCATGCTCTATCTTGAAACAACACAAACAAACTCCAACCCCCTCAGGTTTTGAGATGTCCTCAAAGAAACCTCATTGAAAAATCCCTGTTCTTTAATATCAGTAACATACCCAACAAGTAGACCTTCTGGAAAGATACCGTCAAGACCTGATGTAATCACCCAGTCATTATTTATTACCTCTGCTTCCTTAGAGACATATCGTACGATAACACCATAACCTGTGCCAGAGGCGATCCCTTCAGCCCTGCTTCCCATAAACCTGACTGCTACCCTGAAATTAGAATCATCCAGTAATAGTATCTCTGAAAAATCCCTGTTTACTGCTATTACTTTCCCAACGAGCCCCCGCGATGTAATGACCGCCATGTCCTTTCTCACCCCATCTTTTTCTCCCTTATCTATCACAACAGCACTCGACCATCTGGAAAGCCCCCTTCTTATTACCCTTGCAAAGGTAACTATCTTTTTTTGACTGTCCTTTAATCCAAGAAGCTCCTTGAGAAGGATATTCTCTCTTTTTATGTTTTCATACTCAATAAGTCTTTCAGCAAGGTTGCTCACCTCGGTCTCGAGGCTCTCTATCCTCTTCTTTTTCCATGTAACTGTCTGGTAGAGATCCGTAACATTTTGCCATATCCTGCTACTCACAAGACTGAGAAGGTCATAAGGATATGAGAGGTATTTAAAGGGTCCTAAAACCTTTGAGGTAAAAAAAGAAAGGAATATAATAATTACTAATACAAAAAAGACAGGTCTGAATCTCATCGCCTGATAGCGACCATCTTAAGTAATTCAAGGTCATCAAGCATCTTTCCTGCACCTCTTACAACTGCTGTCAGGGGATCATCTGCCACTATCACAGGTACACCTGCCTCTTCTGATAAAAGCCGATCAAGGCCTCTTAAAAGGGCTCCTCCACCGGCAAGGACAATCCCTCTGTCAACTATGTCTGCTGCGAGTTCAGGTGGTGTATTCTCGAGGGTGGTCTTGACTGTATCGACGATTATACCCACCGGTTCTTTAAGGGCCTCCCTTATTTCATCATCTGATATTACCACCGATCTGGGAACTCCTGAAAGAAGGTCTCTCCCTTTAATCTCTACTGTCCTTTTTTGAGAATCAACCTTATAGGCAGAGCCAATCTCTATCTTTATCTCTTCTGCAGATCTTTCTCCAATAAGGATATTATATTTTCTCTTAATATAGGCTATTATTGCCTCATCCATTTTATCTCCTGCAACCCTTACAGCCTTGCTGTAAACGATTCCTCCGAGGGATATAACTGCCACATCAGTTGTACCACCGCCTATGTCAACAATGATATTCCCGGAAGGTTCACTCACAGGAAGCCCAACACCAATTGCAGCAGCCATGGGCTCTTCAATCAGATAGACCTCCCTTGCTCCAGAAGCCTGGGCAGCATCCTTTACAGCCCTCTGTTCAACCTGCGTTATGCCTGAAGGCACACCTATAATTATCCTTGGGGCAACAAAGCTTTTTCTATTATGGGCCTTCCTGATAAAATATTTTAGCATCTCTCCTGTAGCATCAAAATCTGCTATAACACCATCCTTTACAGGTCTTATAGCAACAACATTTTGAGGGGTCTTGCCGAGCATCCTCTTTGCTTCTGCACCAACAGCTATAATCTTCCTGTCATCCTTCCTGAATACAACAACAGAAGGTTCATTGCATACTATCCCTTTACCCTTTACATAGACAACAGTATTTGCCGTGCCGAGATCAATGGCAAGGTCTGTCGAAAACCATCCAAGTAATTGATTTAGCACTTTTTATCCTCCTTATATCTCAACTACCTCTGTCCTGGCAAGCTCATCCCCGAATCGCTTACCACCAGGACTTCCTATAACCATTATCAATTCAAATACAATGATCAAAGCCCCAAGAATTGGCCCAAGAATTGGTATTTTACTCACAAGCATAGCAAAAAACAAGGGACTATTTCTTATAACTGACTCCCTCGTCCTGCCAGGGCTACCATCTTCCCTTATTACCCTCAGATGAGTAAGATACTTTCCTATACTCCTGCCCTCAAAGAGCCCATCCGCTATCAGGATATATAAAAGCCCTGCTAAAAACCCAGGCGTTTTTAATAATTCAAGAAGGATAAGAACAATAATCCCATCAATAGCCTTTCCTAAAAACCTGACAATAAGAGAGGCTCTTTTATCCATCATCACACCTGCCCAAGATAAACCTCAAAATTGTTCTGGCTCCTCATCTGTCCAAGATAAATCTTAAAAGGGCATGAGGCCAAAGAACAGGCTACAGTA
>DAISHO010000242.1:0-3641 GCA_036822495.1 Thermodesulfovibrionales bacterium | reverse complement strand
GTAGCCTTCAGCCTGTTGTTCGGCCTCATGCCCCTTTAAGATTTATCTTGGACAGATGTGAGTGTGAATAGAATGAAGATTAAAAAGGCAGAGATGGCAGGTTTTTGCTTTGGTGTTAAGAGAGCCCTTGAGCTTACCCTTAAGGAAGCCCGAGAGGGTTCTGGTGTATATACCCTCGGTCCTTTAATTCACAATCCCCAGGTGGTTAATAGATTGAGGGAGGAAGGTGTGGAGGTCTTTGAAATATCCATTAATAATCAGATACCTTCTAATCTTAAAACAGTTGTTATAAGGACTCATGGTGTATCTAAAGAGACAAATGAGCATCTTAATTCCCTTGGTGTTAAGGTTGTAGATGCCACATGTCCCTTTGTAAAAAAGGCTCAACAATATGCTAAACTTTTACATAAGGAGGGCTATCAGGTCATAATCCTTGGTGATGCACATCATCCAGAGGTCATCGGGATAAAAAGCTATGCTGGCCCTGATGCTGTAGTAGTTACAGAACCTGAACAAATAGGGCGACTTCATAAAAGGGTGGGTGTGGTTGTCCAGACAACTCAACCTGTTGAGAGATTGCAGAGGCTTCTTGACAAGATCGTTACTCTATGTAGAGAACTAAAGGTTTATAATACCATATGCAATTCTACTGCAGAGAGGCTTAAGGAAACGGCTGCAATGGCAAGAAGTGTGGACATGATGCTTGTTATTGGTGGTCGCAATAGTGCAAATACCACACAACTTGCAAGACTTTGTGAGTCCCTTGGAGTAATGACCTATCACATTGAGACATCTGATGAGCTCAGGAAAGAGTGGTTTGCTGGTGTTCGAACTGTGGGTATAACAGCAGGTGCATCAACGCCTGACTGGATTATTGATGATATAATAGAAAGATTAAAAGAATTTGGTGGAGAAGTAAATTCGGCTTCAGTTGATGAAGACTGATCTAAGAGGTGCAGATTATGGCGGTGGGATTGAATAGTCTTGATGGAAACAAATCTCTTAATGAACAAACGGATAGGGAATTTGAATCCCTTCTTGAGGGCGAGTTTCATACCCTGCAGGAAGGCGAGGTCATGGTAGGGAAGGTGTTAGCAAAAAGACAGGATGGGCTTATTATCGACATAGGATATAAATCAGAAGGGTTTATTCCAATTGAAGAGATATCGGAACATGAATACAATGAGATAAAGGAAGGCGAAGAGATAGAGGTATATATTCAGGAGATACTTGAGACAGATGGCGTCATCCTTCTTTCGAGGCGGACAGCAAGAAGGCTGAGGGCATGGAGAGTTATAGATGAGGCCTTCAGGGCAGGAGGATATGTAGACGGCATAATTACTGAAAAGATAAAAGGTGGGTTCTCCGTTGACATTTTAGGACTAAAGGCCTTTTTACCACTCTCACAGGTTGATCTACATTTTCCTAAGAATCCAGATGAATATATTGGTCTAAGTTCTAAATTTAAGATTCTGAATCTTAATAAAAAGAAAAACAATATAGTCCTTTCAAGAAAGGAGTTTTTAGAGGAAGAAAGGAAGAGATTAAAGGAATCACTTATTGAGAGATTAAGAGAGGGTGCCCTTGTAAAAGGCGTTGTGAAAAATATAACTGATTTCGGGGTCTTTATAGACCTTGGAGGTATTGATGGACTCCTGCATATATCTGATATATCCTGGAGCAAGATAAATCATCCATCAGAATTTTTTAAACAGGGAGATGTAGTAGAGGTTGTGGTTCTTAGATTTGAACCTGAGACCGAAAAGATAACCCTTGGATATAAACAGAAGAAGCCAGATCCATGGCTGAAGATTGAGGAGAAATATCCGGTAGGGCAAAAAACCAGAGGTAAAGTGATGAGTATTACTGATTATGGAGCTTTTGTGAGAATAGAGGACGGGATTGAAGGATTAATTCATGTCTCAGAGATGGACTGGTCCAACAGGCCAAAACATCCTTCAAAATATGTTTCAATTGGTGACATTGTAGATGTGGTGGTGATAAATATTGATAAGGCTCAGAGAAGGCTCTCACTCAGCTTAAAAAAGGCAAGACCAAATCCATGGCAGATAATTGCTAAGAAATATCGGGTAGGCCAGAGAATAGAGGGAAGGGTGTCAAGCATAACAGACTTTGGTGTTTTTGTTGAACTGCCAGAGGGGATTGATGGACTTATCCACATATCAGATCTATCATGGACAAGGCATGTATCCCATCCATCAGAGATTTTAAAAAGGGGTCAGAAGATTGAGGCAGTAATTCTAAATATACAGCCTGAAAAAGAAAAACTCTCCTTGGGACTTAAACAACTTACTGAAGACCCATGGATAAACTTGATACCAGATAAGTATAAAGTCGGGGATGAGGTTGAGGTTAAGGTTATTAAGGTTACAGAACATGGTATCTTTGTGGATATTGACGGGATGGTTGAAGGACTTATCTTTAGTTCAGAGATTCCAAAAGATCTTGACACATCAAATCTTAAGCGAGGCGATACCTTAAAGGCATGGATAATAAAGATTGATACTAAAGATAGAAAGATAGGTCTCAGCATGAATAGACAATAGGATACAGGCTTCAGGATATCAGGAAAAAATCTATAGCCTAATTTGCCTGAGGCCTTAATATTGTGAGGTAACAATGAAGAAGCTATGTTTGATAATAATAGCTTTAATAAGTGGGCTTATAATATTAAGCCTTCTGTTAACCTTTTTACAGAAGGATATAATGGTGAGAGAGAGGATTGGTCTTATAAGCGTTGAGGGCCCTATACTTAGTTCAAAGGATACTATAGATGAGCTTAAGGCCTTTAGAAAGGACAAATCCATAAAGGCTATTGTCTTAAGGGTTGACAGTCCTGGTGGTGCGGTGGCACCTTCTCAGGAGATATACGAGGAGATAAAGAAGACAGTAAAGGAAAAACCTGTTGTCGTTTCCATGGGTGCTATTGCTGCTTCAGGTGGATATTACATATCTGCACCAGCATCAAAGATTGTAGCCAACCCCGGGACACTTACAGGCTCCATCGGGGTGATAATGGAGATACCCAATATAAAAGGTCTTATGGATAAGATAGGAATAAAGAGAGAGGTTATAAAGAGTGGTAGGTACAAGGATCTTGCATCTGTCTTTAAGGATATGGAGCCTGAGCAGAGAAAGATACTTCAGGCTGTTCTGGATGAGGTTCACGAGCAGTTTATAAAGGCTGTTGCGGAGGGAAGGGGTTTGCCCGCTGACAGGGTAAGGCAGATTGCTGATGGTAGGATATTTACAGGCTCTCAGGCGTTTCAGAACAGACTGGTTGATGAGCTTGGTAACATTGAGGATGCGATAGATATAGCAAAGGGACTTGCAGAGATTAAGGGCGAACCCGAGGTTGTAACCAAAAAAGAAAGACTTTCGTTTATAGATCTTCTTAAAGGCAAATTCCCTCAGCTTTTGCTTTCTGAGACTAAGGAGATTATTAATGAATACACATCGTTGAAAATAAAATATGAGTTCATTCCATAGATAGCGTGGTAACAGCAGTTTTGTCCAACTATTATTTATTTGCACTGCTGTCCAAAATAAATTGAAATAGTATTTTAAAAGGGCATAAGGCCTCAAATAGGCTGAAGATAGGCTATAGGCGATAGGCTGTA
>DAISHO010000241.1:0-3659 GCA_036822495.1 Thermodesulfovibrionales bacterium | reverse complement strand
GGCCTTATGCCCCTTTGAAAATAACATTTTAATTTATTTTGGACAGATGTGCTCTGCTATTAAATCTTTAGCCTATAGCCTTCCCTTAACAAGAGTCTCTACAACAGAAGGGTCAGCGAGGGTAGAGGTATCACCAAGGTCCTCAATGTCTCCACGGGCAATCTTTCTCAATATCCTTCTCATTATTTTCCCACTCCTTGTTTTTGGAAGACCAGGGGCGAACTGGAGTTTGTCAGGTGTTGCTATCGGACTTATTACAGCCCTCACATGACCTATAAGTATCTTTTTTAACTCCTCTGATGGCTGATAACCCTCTTTAAGGGTCACATAACAATAGATTCCTTCACCTTTTACCTCATGGGGAAATCCTACTACAGCAGCCTCTGCCACAGCCTCGTGACTTACGAGGGCAGATTCTATCTCTGCTGTACCAAGTCTGTGGCCTGAGACATTAAGGACATCATCAATCCTTCCCATGAGCCAGTAGTCTCCGTCTTCATCCACCCTTGCACCGTCACCTGTGAAGTATTTCCCAGGGAACCTTGAGAAATAGACCTCTTTTATCCTCTTGTTTTCAGGGTCACCATAGGTTCCCCTTAAAATACCAGGCCATGGTTTTTCTATAACAAGATAACCACCCTCATTCACTCCAGCAGGTGTGCCATCTTCTTTTAAGACCTTTGGAACTACCCCGAAAAAGGGCCTGTTTGCAGAACCTGGCTTAAGGGTCATTGCACCTGGAAGGGGTGTTATCAATATCCCTCCTGTCTCTGTCTGCCACCAGGTGTCAACAATTGGAAGCTTACCCTTTCCAACATGGGTGTGATACCATATCCAGGCCTCAGGGTTTATAGGCTCACCAACTGTTCCAAGAAGTCTAAGAGATGAGAGGTCATGCTTGTTAACCCACTGTTCTCCCTCCCTCATAAGGGCCCTTATGGCAGTTGGTGCTGTGTAAAAGATGCTGACCTTATGTTTATCACAGATCTTCCAGAATCTCCCAGGGTCAGGATAGGTGGGTATTCCTTCAAACATGAGGCTTGTAGCTCCATTGCTTAGAGGTCCATAGACTATGTAGCTATGGCCTGTTACCCATCCAATGTCTGCTGTGCAGAAATGGATGTCATCGTCATGATAATCAAAGATGTATTTAAAGGTCAGATGGACATAGAGGAGATAGCCACCTGTTGTGTGGAGCACACCTTTTGGTTTTCCTGTTGAGCCGGAGGTGTAGAGTATAAAGAGTGGGTCTTCTGCATCCATCCATTCTGGTTCACAATAATTTTTTATATCATGTGCATTTATCTCATCGTGCCACCAGAGATCCCTTCCTGGCTCCATATCAACACCATCAGTTCTTTTTACCACAATAACCTTTTCAATTGTGGGGCATTCCTGAAGGGCCTCATCAGCATTTGCCTTTAAAGGAACAAGTCTACCTCCTCTTATACCCCTGTCTGCAGTTATAAGGAGTTTTGCCTTGCAATCCTGTATCCTGTCCCTCAGGGCCTGAGCACTGAAACCTCCAAAGACTACACTGTGGATCGCTCCTATCCTTGCACAGGCAAGCATTGCGATTGGTAGTTCTGGAATCATTGGAAGATATATCGTTACCCTGTCGCCCTTTTTTATTCCATGTTTTTTGAGGACATTGGCAAATCTGTTTACTTCACAGTAGAGCTGTTGGTATGTGTATGTCTTGTAGGAGCCGTCATCAGCCTCCCAAATTAGGGCTGCCTTGTTTCTAAGGGGTGTGTTTATGTGCCTGTCAAGGCAGTTATAGGAGGCATTGAGTTTTCCGCCTATGAACCATTTTATGTAGGGCTTATAAAAGTCATAATCAAGGACCTTTTCCCATTTTTTAAACCAGGTGATATGCTCCTCAGCCATTTCTGCCCAGAAGCCCTCAGGGTCTTCAACAGACCATTTGTAGAGCCTTTCGTATTCTTCCATGCTCTTAATATGGGCTCTCTGACTAAATTCCTTTGAAGGTGGAAAGGTTCTTTTTTCAGCCATTAATACATCAATACTCTCTTTTGCCATACCTACCTCCTTGAGTTTATATTAAATCTTATTCTGCGCCTATGCCAACATAGGTTCTAAGTTTTTCTTCTTCAAATTTTGCCTCTGCAGAGGGTTCCCTTGTTGCAAGGGATACAGCTATTCCCACTATAAAGGCTGCTGCCATTGATATGAGACCAGGATTTTTGAGAGGGAATATAGGAGCTGGATTCTTGAAAACATCTACCCAGACTGTTGGGCTGAGAATAATCAGGACTGTGGCAAGGACAAGGCCTGTAAGGATACTGGCAACAGCACCTTTTGTGGTAAATCTCTTCCAGACTATTGACATGAACAGGGCAGGGAAGTTTGCGCTTGCTGCAACAGCAAAGGCAAGCCCTACCATGAATGCCACATTCTGACCTTTGAAGATTATGCCAAGGAATATGGCAGTTATTCCGAGAATAAGGGTCGCTATCTTTGCTACCTTCACCTCTTCCTTTTCAGCTGACTGTCCTTTTCTTATAACGCCAACATAGAGGTCATGGGACAGAGCTGAGGCACCTGCAAGGGTTAGGCCTGCAACAACAGCAAGAATTGTTGCAAAGGCAACAGCTGCAAGAAAACCAAGGAATATATTTCCACCGAGCACTTCTGCAAGAAGGGGTGCTGCCATATTTCCACCTTTGTCTATTCCCTTGATAATATCCTGGCCTACAAGAACTGCTGCACCAAAACCTATTGTGAAGGTGAGGATGTAGAAGTATCCTATGAAGCCCGTTGCATAGAATACAGACTTTCTTGCCTCCTTTGCATTTGGAACAGTATAAAATCTCATCAGTATGTGGGGAAGACCTGCTGTTCCAAACATCAGGGCAAGTCCAAGGGAGAAGGCATCTACAGGATTTGTAACGAGACCGCCTGGTTCAAGGAACTTGTCACCATACTTTTGAGCAGCCTGACTGAAGAGCTCACCGTAATTAAAGCCGAACTGTGCAAGGGTGAGTATCACAAGTAATGTTGCACCTCCGAGAAGAAGCACAGCCTTTATTATTTGAACCCAGGTTGTTGCAAGCATGCCTCCAAAAAGCACATAGGCTATCATCAAACAGCCAACTATTATAACAGCTACCTCATAAGGTAGTCCGAACATGAGTTTTATAAGTGTGCCAGCACCAACCATCTGGGCAGTAAGGTAGGTAAGAACTGTAATTATTGAACCAAGGGCAGCAGCACTTCTTATTGGTCTCTGGTTGAGTCTGTAAGCAACTACATCAGCAAAGGTATACTTTCCGAGGTTCCTCAGGGGTTCTGCAATAAGGAACATTATAATTGGCCATCCCACAAGCCAGCCTACGGAGTAAATGAGGCCGTCATAACCCCTTGTGGAAACAAGGCCTGCTATGCCGAGGAATGAGGCTGCACTCATATAGTCTCCTGCAAGGGCAAGGCCATTCTGAAAGCCTGTTATGCTCCTTCCTGCTGCGTAGAACTCCTTTGTTGTCCTTGTCCTCTTTGCTGCCCAGTATGTTATAGCGAGTGTAACTGCTACAAAGAGGAGAAAGAAGAATATAGCTACTGGATTTGCCTGTCCTATTACTGTCTGCATTTTTTTAACCTCCTATCTTATTTTTTACATTCTCTACCATTGGGTCGTA
>DAISHO010000240.1:0-3676 GCA_036822495.1 Thermodesulfovibrionales bacterium | reverse complement strand
TCTTTTTAAGCCTCTTTGTAATCTCCTCAAAGGCCTCTTCATAGCTAATCTCAACCCATCTTGGGTCTTCACCAGGACCTTTCTTTGGATTTGTCCTTTTGAGAGGCTTCTTCACCCTGTAAGGATTGTAGGTGTCAAAGAGCCCTGAGATACCCTTTGGACAGAGATGGCCTGCATTCTGGGGATTCTCAGGATTACCATAGATTGCCCTTATTACACCATTAACCCTTCTCACCCTTATACCACAGAAGTTCACACACATCACATCTGTGGAGGGAATAAGGACATCCTCCTGAGGGGCATAGGGAATCTTGCTCATGGACTCCTGAGCTACAACCTCTGAAAGATTGAAGAATAGGTCTCCCATTGCTGCCAGTGCAGCTACTCCTGCTGAGCCCTTTAAAAACTCTCTTCGGCTTATAGCCATCTTAACACCTCCTGCAATAAGTAAGATTTTAGATTAAAGATTCAAATCAATTTCCATGCCAGACCATAAGTTCTTGAAATTACAAGGTTTTAAAAAAACAGGCTGTTACAAAAAAGTAACAGTATGAACCTCTTCATTAATAAAATGCCTTGAAATTAAAGATAAATCTAAAGGACTGGTGCAAAGAGTGGCAGGTGTTACAATATAGTAACTTATGCCTTTATCCCGTAGGCATTCATCTTCTCCCAGAGGGTCTTTCTGCTTATTCCAAGGAGTTCTGCTGTACGGGTCTTGTTTCCTCCTGTGAGCCTGAGGACCTTTTCTATGTATTCCTTTTCAGCCCTCTGTGATACCTCAAAAAGGGTAGCAATGCCATGAACTGCCTGTCCTGATACAAATGGCAGGTCTTCTTTTTTAATTACTCCATCAGTGCTGAGGACTACAGCCCTCTCTATTATGTTCTCCAGTTCTCTCACATTTCCTGGATAGTCATAACTCAATAATGCCTCAAGGCAATCCTTTGAGAGCCTTACTTCCTTACCTGAACGGGTGTTATATTTCTTCAGGAAGTGCTCAATCAGAAGGGGGATATCCTCTCTCCTTTCCCTTAAGGGTGGAATCATAAGGGGTATGACATTTAATCTATAGTAGAGGTCTTCTCTGAATCTGCCTTTTTTCACCTCTTCAGGAAGGTTCTTGTTTGTTGCCGCTATAAGCCTTACATCAACATTTATGGTCTCTGTGCCACCAATAGGCTCAAAGCTCCTCTCCTGAATCACCCTTAAGAGTTTCGCCTGTGCACTGAGAGGCAAATCACCAACCTCGTCAAGGAAAAGGGTTCCACCATTGGCAAGTTCAAACCTGCCAGGCTTTCTTTTTAATGCACCTGTAAAGGCACCCTTTTCATATCCGAAGAGCTCACTCTCCACAAGGCCTTCAGGTATGGCAGCAGAATTTATCTTTATAAGTGGTTTATCCCTCCTTTTACTCAGATAATGAATAGTGGTTGCCACAAGTTCTTTTCCCGTGCCACTTTCACCATAAATCAGGACAGTGGAATCAGAGTCAGCAATCTTCTCTATCTGGGATATAAGGGTTTTAATAGAAGGGCTCTTGCCGATTATGGATGGAAGGCCATAGCAGTTACTGAGGTTATGTCTGAGTCTCCTGTTTTCAAGTTTGATATCCCTGAATTCAATTGCCCTCTCAACCAGGAGGAGGAATTCCTCAAGTGAAAATGGCTTTGTTATATAGTCAAAGGCGCCGAGCTTCATTGCCTCCACAGCATCCCTTATTGTGCCAAAGGCTGTGATTACAATAACAGGTGTATCCTTAAGGTCCTTCAGTAGATCTATTCCATTTCCATCGGGAAGCCTCACATCTGTCACAATAAGGTCAAATTCCCTTTCCTGAAGAAGGGCTAATGCATCATTGAGGTTTTCGCATGTATAGGTATCGAACCCTGAAGCCCTGAGGCTATCCTCAAGGGTAATCCTCATGAGTCTGTCATCTTCTATGACGAGTATTGTCTTCATCTTCTTCAGGGAAGGTAATTATAAATCTGCTACCATGTCCAACTTGGCTCTCCACCTTTATATCTCCATTATAGCTTTTTATTATCTCATAGGTCAGCCACAGACCAAGACCTGTGCCCTCACCAGGGGGCTTTGTTGTAAAGAAGGGGTCAAAGACCCTTGGGATATGTTCCTCTTTTATACCTGTGCCTGTATCTGTGACCTCAAGCCTTATCAAGGAGTTGTCCTTAAAGGCCTTTACTGTGAGTTCACCACCTTCAGGCATTGCCTGCACAGCATTAATAAATAGATTGAGAATTATCTGCTGGATGTCCTGAGAATCTATAAGGAGGGAGAGATGAGCAGGGACATCATTATTAAATCTAATCCCCAGTTTGTTTGCCCTGAATTCAATGAGCCCGAAGACATTCTCTACAGCATCCCTGAGATTAATCTCCTCTAACCTGTGCTCTTTTTTTCTTGCCATGTATAGAAGCCTGTTAACAGTAGTCTCTATCCTTTCAAGCCCCTCCTTAATAAGCTCAAGATATCTCTGCCTGAGTTCAGGGCTACCGCCTCTTGACCTTAATATCTCAAGGCAATTAAAGAGTCCTCCGAGTGGATTGTTTATCTCATGGGCAATGCCTGTGGCAAGGATTCCTATGGAGGCAAGCCTCTCAGACTGCCTGAGTCTCTCATGGGTCTTCCTCAGCTCATCTTGACTCTCCTTGATTCTCTCGAGCAGGGAATTGAATCTCTCTGTAAGCACGGCAATCTCGTAATCTCCCTTCACAGGCACCCTTACATCCAGATGATCGCCCCTTATTGCCTCCATTGTACCAGCAAGCTCTGTTATTGGTCTTATGAATCTCTGACTCAGGACAACAATCATGGCAAATCCAATAAAGAGAAATACTATTGTAAGAAGGACTATCCTGAAGACTGTAGAAAGGACCTCCTCCTTCATCCTCTTAAGGGATACGCCAAATTTTAAAGTACCCCACCTCTTTTTTCCTATGGAAAGGGGAAAGGCAAAGTCAATGGCAGGTTCTTTATTGAAAATAAAGGATTGTATGAGAGGTTCTGATGAACTAAGGGTCCTGAGGGTTAGAGGGTCATTGTAGAGTTTTCCGTATTCCCGAATGTCATTATGGGATATTACCTTTCCATTCTCATCAAGAATGGCAATATAAAGGAGGTCCAGGTCTTTTTTACTGAAGATCTCCATAACATAATTATCAAGGAGTCCTCCTTCTTCTATAAGCCCTAATCTCTCGTATATAAGGTCGTTTATAATCGGGATAGCAAGGGTCTCTCCAAGGAGTCTTCCCTGACTCTCCACCTCCTGGTAGAGGAGTCTCTTCTCCCTCTCAACAGCAATAAAACCAAGGACAGCCATAAGGGCTATGATAGAGAGGCCTGTGAATAATACAAACCTCCTCTGAAGGCCTGGTCTTAAAAGTGCCCTAATATCTATAACCTTATCCGCGGATGGCATCCCCTACCACATGTCTCGGGAACAGAATTTATAAGGCTCCTTATATCAGCATAATCAGAGTCTGTGGCTAACATGAAACCGTTCTTGAACTCGTCATCGAGCCTCTCAAGTACCTTCCTGTGTTCGGGCCTTGATGGATCAAGACTGAGGAGGGCCTCCCTCACCTCCTCCACTATCTTATATGATGCTGAGGAGCTTACCACAAGGGGACCTGTTGGAATGGGTCTTGATTCCATA
>DAISHO010000239.1:0-3686 GCA_036822495.1 Thermodesulfovibrionales bacterium | reverse complement strand
AGGCCTTATGCCCTCTTTAAAATACCATTTTAATTTATTTTGGACAGCTATGACTGCCCTGCTGCCCTTCTGGTCTGCTGCACTAACTCAAAATAGTCAGGTGCAACAGGTTCACCATTTATATATCCAAAAAGAGCCTCTCTTACTACCTCAACCGTTCCATTCATAATAAGTTCCTCAGAAATACCTATATCCTTTAAAAGCTCAAATATCTTGACCTTTTTATCTTCCGAATCTACAAGCACAAGCCTTAACCCTTCTGGTAAAGGTTTAAAATCCATAAGCAAAGGCAAGGCGGAATTGCGCAATCCTGATTCAATCTTATGTATTAATTCTTCGGTTTTTGACTGTGATAAAATCCTCCCGAATCTAAATAGATATTTATAACCCTTTATGAAGGAACTTAACGATTCTGTCTTTAAAGGAACTACAATCAGATTATTTAATCTCACACCTGATTGCGAACCATCAGATGGTAAAACATTATTAATGGAATCCATAACCAATCTTAAGCTATCTTTATGGTTTAATGCCTTATTAATTATACAGGAACTCACTATCACATCAAAATACTCCTTCATCCCAGAAACACCAACTGGAAGGGCTGGGCCAAAAGATATCTGTGGTGATGGATGGAATCCTTCTGTAAACTCTACTGGAACCCCTGCCCTTCTTAGTGCCCTTTCTATCAATCTTACAAGCTCGAGATGACTCAGATATTTAAAAACACCTGTCTTGGAAAACTCTGCCCTCAGCCTTACCTTCGAGTCATGTCTGCAATTGGCGGCGAAAGTAACAGTTGAGGAAAGTTTAAAGTCTTGAATGCCTCTATCCAGGTTGAAGGTAACAGACATATCGCAAAGGTGCTTGCTATCCACGCTCTCTTTAGATTTTAGGTCAGGAAACCCTAATTTTTGAGTTCTCGGCAGGTCTCCCTTACACCCAAGGCCACATCCCAAACAGAGTCTGTCACAGCCAGGTGTCTTCTCCTGAGAAAGGGACTTTTTAAATTCTTGTATAAGAAATCTCCTTTCAACACCTATGTCAATCATATCCCATGGGAAAGGATGGTCTTCCTTGTAGGAAGACCCTGCAATCATCATTCCATCTATACCCGTCTTGTCCATGGCCTTAAGCCACCTTGAGAAGTCAAAATATTCTGTCCATGCCTCAAGCCTTGCACCAAGCCTCCAGACCTCATATATAAGATCACCCACACCTTCATCACCTCTTGATATTATTGCCTCAATCAGACTCATCTCAGGATCTTGACCTTTATAGTTTAGCCCTTTCCTTTTTAAGGCTTCTTTAAGAAACAGGGACTTCCTTCTTAACTCATCCAGCCCATCCTGGCCATACCACTGAAAGGGTGTATGGGGCTTAGGAACAAATGGAGATATCCCGACACTTATATTTACAAATCTTCTGGTATATCTCTTCGCTACATGAAGGGCCTTCATAGACATCCGTATTATTCCATCAAGATCCTCATCAGTTTCAGAAGGAAGTCCTATCATAAAGTATAATTTGAGATTCAGCCATCCTTCCTCAAATAATAATCTTAATGCCCTTTCATAATCTTCTTCTTCAAAATCTTTATTTATAATATTTCTCAATCTCTCGGTACCGGCTTCAGGTGCGATAGTAAATCCAGTCTTCCTGACTGCCTTTAACTGAGTTAATACCTCCTTTGTAACTGCACCAACCCTAATGGACGGAAGTGAAAGGGCAATCCTTTTGTGAAAAAATCTCTCATTAAACTCCTTTAGCAATTCCGAAAGATATGCATAATCTCCTGCACTGAGGGATGTAAAAGAAATCTCTTCATATCCGGTAAAGGGAAGGCTCCTCTCAGCTATCTCTATAATCCTCTCAGGTGACCTCTCTCTTACAGGTCTGTAAATCATCCCTGCTTGGCAAAATCTACAGCCTTTCGGACAACCTCTTGATATCTCTATATTGAGCCTGTCATGAACAGCCTGATGGCTTACAATAGGTCTCAGTGGATAGGGTGAGATGTTAAGGTCACTCACAACAACCCTCTTTGATGTTTTGCTAACTCCTGGCACATAAAAACCCTCTATTCTGGAAAGGGCATTCAGAAGGCTTTCCCTATTTCCATCACCTTCCCTCTTCCATCTCCTTACCAGCTCGGTCATCTCGGTGATTGCATATTCTGCCTCACCTATAAAAAGTGCATCGAAAAATTTACTTAAGGGCGCAGGATTTACTGTACAGGGTCCACCAGCAACAACAATTGGAAGTCCTGTCCTCTCGTGTCTTAAAGGATGGATACCGCCAAGATCAAGCATGTTAAGGACCGTTGGAAGAGAAAGTTCATACTGAAGACTGAATCCAAGGATATCAAAATCTTTAATAGGTCTGCGAGATTCAAGACTGCGAAGATATATCCTGTTTTTACGGAGATATTCCTCCATATCGGGCCATGGAGCAAAAACCCTTTCGGCAACAACACCCTCCATGGAGTTAAGTATTTCATAAAGGATCCTTAAACCCAGATGAGACATTCCTATTTCGTAGAGATCTGGAAAGGCAAGGGCAAAGGTCAGGTCTCCCTTTTTATGAACACAGTTCCATTCATGATTTATATACCTGCTTGGCTTCTGAAACCTTAAAAGTTCCATGTTATAGAATACCATAAATATGATTTATATCATTTCTGGACAGCCTTCCTTCGTGCAAGAATAAATCATGAAGATTAGTTATATTAGAAGGCTGACCCAGTTATTATTTCTCTGTCTTATCCTTCTTATGCCTGTTTTTAATATCCTTAGATACGATGTGGATACCAAAGAGCTATTCCTCTTCGGTAAGGTCTGGTCTTCAGGATTTCAGCAAGAACTATTGCTTATATCAACAACAAAGAGCCCATTTGCCACTGAAGTAGCCTGGAGATTCTTTACTAAGGCTATAATCCCCTGGATTATTGCTCTTTCAATATTCCCCCTTTTTGGTTTTATCCTTGGAAGGTTCTTCTGTGGCTGGCTCTGTCCTGAGGGTGCCCTTTTTGAGTGGGCAGATTTTTTGACGAGAAAACTTACTGGAAAGACCTCTCTATGGAAGAAATACTCTCCCTTTGATACCAGAAAAGACAAACCACCAAAAAGAGACAGGCTCATCTATTTACCTCTTGCTATCTTGAGCATCCTTATTATTCCCCTGGTGATGGGAGCAGGTCTGACAGGCTATTTTATATCTCCTGAACGGATATGGAGAGAACTTATCAATCTCAACCCTTCCTTTGGGGTCAGAGCGGGTATAATAGGCGTATCTATTTATATACTCTTAAGCTCCATTTTTGTAAGACATGTGCTGTGTAAATATGTCTGTGCAGCTGGATTGATGCAGATGCTTTTTGGATGGATAAGCCCCTTCTCCCTCAGACTTATATTCCTGAAAGAGGATGCCAGAAGATGCACTGATTGTAAAAGATGTGAAGAGGTATGCTTTATGAATGTTAAACCAAGAAGGAATAATAGAGACATATCCTGCGTTAATTGCGGCCTCTGTATAGAAGTATGTAATAAGGAACTAAGAGATGGACTTTTTAAATTAAAATTTGGTTCAATGACACTGCTGTCCAAAATAAATTGAAATAGTATTTTAAAAAGGCATAAGGCCTCAAATAGGCTTTAGGCTATAGGCTTTAGGCGTTAGGCTTCAGG
>DAISHO010000238.1:0-3691 GCA_036822495.1 Thermodesulfovibrionales bacterium | reverse complement strand
CTTCAGGATATTAGGGAAAAATTCTATAGCCTATAGCCTGTAGCCTGTAGCCTACTGTAGCCTGTTCTTTGGCCTCATGCCCCTTTAAGACTTATCTTGGACAGATGTGGTTAAATATGCAAATGAAGAAGAGATTATTGCAAGATTTACATAAATCTGAACAAATGAAAGAATCAGCTGATAAAGTACAAAGGAGAAACCTTTAAGTAGAAGACTTACGAGTCCAGTCGTGATAGTCAGGACAATAGCAGTCAAGCTCAGAATAACAAAAAAGAGTAATGCATCGGGATTTTTAAAAATGAAAATTACAGAGCTCTTGAGGGATTTCAGGGCTCCCTGTCTTTTTATGCTCATAATGCCTGCTCCATAGGTGAGGGTAGCCATAAAGAGGATAATAGCCAAAAGTGTAAAGACTATGGGAATAAGATTCAGTAGATTGGTATAGAAATTTTCCAGAAAATCTCCCTGCCCTGGTGAAAGAACCTTTGTAATTCCACCTATAAGGCCTGCAAGAAAAGATATGAGCAAAAAGAGCAGAATCCCGACAATAGAAAGCCTGAGGAAACTTCCAAAGAGCTCTTTCCCCTGGTGTGTGAAGTGTCTCCACGAGAAGGTCTCTCCACCTTTAAGGGAATTCATCAAGACCCCGCAGGTTCCTGCTATTATATAAACAAAGAGCAGGGAGCTTATCAAAAGATAGGTCAGCAAACTCGTCATGATTATCAGTACAAAGGTTTTATAAACCGAAAGGTTATTGAGGATAATTTCAAGAAGTCCTGTGAGGCCGTTCTCTGGCAATTCAAGACCAATCTTTGTAAAGGCTATCACCAGGGGTATTCCAACAATAAGGAGAAAAAGTATAAAGGTGAGTATAAGAGCTCCCATCTGGATAACAAGGAGCTGATAATTTCTGTTAAGGGTTTGAACCCCTGTTTTGATAACATTAATGTATCCCATCGCAATCTACCTTTGAAGGTCTTCCTCAATTCACTTTCAAGAGGCAAAGCCCCTTTAATATATCTTTTTTATGTTATAAAAACTATCCCTTTCTGCAGGTATCTTGCCAGTTTTTTTGATTAAATCTATAAGTTCCTCAACCCTCAGGCCCTGTGGTGTGGTTCCGCCAGCTGAGTGGGAGATCTTTTCCTCCATTACTGTGCCTTCCAGGTCATCAGCCCCCCATAAAAGGGCTATCTGGGCAAGCCTTTCACCAAGCATTACCCAGTAGGCCTTTATGTGGTCAAAGTTATCAAGGACAAGCCTGCTTATAGCTATTGTCTTCAGGTCATCAATTGCGCTTGAATTCCCTGCAATATCTCTCGTCTGATAAGGCAATGGTATGAATGCCTGAAAACCTCCTGTCCTATCCTGCAGGTCTCTGAGTCTCAAAAGATGGTCTATCCTGTGTTCTGGTTTTTCTATATGACCATAAAGCATAGTTGCGTTTGTCTTTATACCCATCCTGTGGGCAATCTCCATAATCTGGAGCCATCTTGAAGAACTAACCTTTTCAGGGCAGAGGCTTGCTCTTATCTTCTCGTCAAATATCTCAGCTCCACCACCTGGCATTATGTCAAGCCCCTTTTCTTTTAGGATCTCAAGGACCCGTTCAACGGAAAGTCCTGATATCCTTGAGAAATGGTCTATCTCGGTAGCGGTAAAGGCCTTAAGCGTTAAGGAGGGGAATGCCCTTTTTATGGAAGATATAATATCCACATAATACTCAAATCTCCAGTCTGGATGCAGTCCCCCCACTATATGAACCTCTGTAAACTTTATATCTCTGTGAAGATAGTTATTAATCTTGTTCAGGATCTCATCTATAGTAAGTTCGAAGGCACCTGCTTCGCCTTTTGAGCGGCTGAAGGCACAGAACTTGCACCTGTTTGTACAGATGTTGGTTGGATTTATATGGATATTTCTTATAAAGAAGACATATCGTCCATTCTTTGTTTCCGAGACATTATTTGCGAGCCTTCCGAGTGTAAAGATATCATCCTTATAGAGGTTAAGTGCCTCCTCTGCTGAGAGCCTTTTGACATTGGAAGACCTCTTACTCCCTATGTCCTGACAAGGAGCTGTAACTCCCCTGCTATTTATTCTACCGCCTGCTTTTATTAACATGAAAAATTATACCATAGGCTATAGGTTGAAGTTTCCTCTAAAAATGCCCTATGCCCCTTTAGGATTTATCTCGACAGGTATGCCTTATGTTATAATTTAAAAAAATGAAGGTAAGCCATAGTTATGAGTCTTCTTGCTGATCTCCTTTCAAGGACAAAGAAAGGGCAATCCATTGGCAATATACCGCCAGTGCTTGAAGATGTCCTTGCAAAAAAGAAGAAAAGGGTCAGGATTTATGTAATTGCAGTGATAATATCCATCACTATTCTTTCAGGTTTTTTAGTGACAGGATTTATGAACCTGTATATAAAAAAGACCCCTGATCGGTTACTTACGCCACCAGTTGTTGCAAATAAAGAACCTGTCTCGGATAGTAAAAAACAGACCTCAGCTACTGATGAGTCGCAGATTCCCACCCCTTCTTTGCTTCGTCAACCTGGTGCGATTCAACCTCAGAGGAGTATGACCTCAATTCCCCGGGGTCTTCCTGAAAGTTCGGAAATCAAGAGTGAAAAGTCTGAAAGAAGTTTAGAAAAGACCATGATGGTTCAAAAATCTGAACCAACAGTTAAAGTTAAAGAGATACAGAAAAAAAAGGCTCAGGGTTCTAAAAATATTACTTTGTCATCCGGAAAGGTCGGAATGGAAAAAAGACAGGGATTAGCAATCATTAGCACTAATAGCGTAAATAGTAGCATGGATAAGAGTCATGAAAATTTTGAGCCTTCATCTTCTGCAACAAAAGGCTGGCCTCAGGCCGATCTCCTTTACAGGGCAAACACATGTGAAGAGAGAGGAGATTATGGATGTGCTATAAAGATTTATGAGGATGTCCTCAAAATTGACCCGGGAAATTTTAGGCTATTAAACCAGATTGCCTATTTGTATATAAGGCTTGGGCAACCAGATAGGGCAATAAAATATATTGAGAAACTTAAAGAGTTAAGACCTGATTATATCCCTGCCATGATTAACCTTTCTGTTGCCTTGATGATGAAGAGGGAATATAATGAGGCTGAAAGGATTCTTCTCGACACCCTTGCCTTAGAGCCCTATAATAGAACAGTTCTTTTCAATATTGCTATACTTTATGAAAATACAGGAAGATATGAGGAGGCAACGGAATTTTATAGAAGGCTCATCTCTCTTGGAGATCGAGAGGCTCTGGAAGCCCTGAGAAGACTTAGATTAAAACAACCATCTAAGGAAGATAAGGATTATAAGGATAATAAGGAGTGAAAGGAGTATCTTCAACCTTCTCCTTTCTTTCTTAACCTCTTTTAGATCGAGACTTTCAATAGCAACTTTTACATGGGAGTCCCTCACAGCGGTATCGCCTTTAAGCCATGCTGTCATGAGGGAGCGTGATGCTATCATATTGATCAGTCTTGGTATTCCCCTTGAGTATCTATGTATGAGCTTTATTGCTGAGTTTTTGAATTCAATATTCCCCCTGCCAGCCTTTGTAAGTCGGTACTCAATATATTGCCTTGTCTCTTCGAGTCTGAGGGAGCGTAGTTCGAGTCTTACAGATACCCTCTGAGCTAACTGCCTGCGTTTATATTCT
>DAISHO010000237.1:0-3738 GCA_036822495.1 Thermodesulfovibrionales bacterium | reverse complement strand
AAGAATAATAAGGGAGTTGCTCATACCTACATGAGGTATCATATAAAGTGTTGTCACAATGGCGCCTACAAATGAACCTGCAAGGTCTATGGCATACAATCTTCCTGTAGTAATATCACCCTGTCCTTTATTCGATAGCAAATTGCTCGAAAGTGAAAACTGAAGACCTCCTAAAAGGCCTGCAAGAACGCTCATTATATAAAAAGAGAGTTCATATCTTAAGAGATAAATAGATGATAAAAGGATCACAACGGAACATAATTCCGATGCCCTCATTATTCCCATCGATGGCCTTCTCTCTGATCCAAGCCATGAACCAGCAGCAAGACCACACATTAATAGAGATGTCAAAAACCCTACCCTTTCATAGATGTATCCATAAAATATCTGATAAAAGAGTATTATAACTATTGAAAAGGAGATGGTTATGTATCCTGTGGTAAAGATCATGTATGGGATGGGTCTTTTTAATATAAAGATTGCCATAATCAACATTAGTAAAATAATAGCTACAACACAGGAGGCACTTATATCAAGAATCTTTCTGAGAAGACCTGCCTCAGAATAGGCCCAGAAAAGGAGATTATAAAGATATACAGCGGGTTTTTTATCACTATTTATATCCTTGACCTCTGTCAATCGCTTTATCACCCTCTCGATCTTAAAAGAAGAAAATATATCGAAAAATAATGATGGCTCAAAATAAAGAACATTAATCATGCGACTATTAAATCGTTCCCTGAGCATAGAAGGCTCAATCTCAAACTGTGAGTTACCTGCTATAAGTATACCGTATTCTTCTGAAGAGGCCGTGGTGAATGGAAAGATCTCTTTAAGGGTATTATAAATAGAGCCATTAAGCCTCTGCAGGGGTCTGCTGATATAACCCGAAGATTGGGGAATCCTCAAGGTCAAAAGACCTCCTTCATCTAACAGTAACTTCAGGTCTTTAAAGAACTCCAAGGTATAAAATCTTGATGTAAGGGCAGTCAAAGGCTCAGATGTATAGAGGATTATCAGGTCATAACTTTTATGAATCCTTTTTATGTAGAACCTCGGATCCTCAGTAATAATATGCAACCTTCTATCTCCTATGAGCCCTCTATCATCTTTATCTAAAAGGTCAGTGGATAAATTTATCATCACAGGGTCAATCTCCACAATATCCAGCCTCTCTACAGGATATCTTAAAAACTCCCTCACATAAGATAGAGTCCCTCCTATCAAAAGGATATTTTTAGGCCTCTTATGAAGACTCATTATTATGTGAACATCCCTCTCATCCCTTAGGATATCAGGATAGGAATAGAAGAATCGACCTCCTGTATAGACATAAAAATGATTGCCGTTAGATAGGATAGTTATCTCCTGATACCTCGATTCTATATTTTTAAGTAACTTTAAAGGCCTCCATTGCAGTTCCTGAGCCCATATACCGGCGATGTAAAAAACAGGGAATAGCATTAAGAGGATAATGGGCCATCTCTTATTAATTAAAAGAAGACCTGTTAGCAAACTCAAGATACCAGCCAGATGGCACACTATAAGACTTTTTAAATGTCCTGAGATCAGAAAAACAAAAACTATACCACCTATGAAGGCACCAAGGGATTCAAGGGCAAAAAGCAAGGGCCCTCTTTTCCATCTTAAAAGGCTGGCAGAAAACATTGCCCCTGATATAGCTGCTGAAGGAGCTATAGCAAAAAGGGTCCATAAAAGTGTCTTTGTAAATGGAACGGCCTCACCTGTATGGATCATTGAAGCAGGTCTGATAAAGGATATAAGGATAAAGGTAAGGGGATAGACAAAAGAAGCTATTATAAAAAGATAGCCAAGGATATCCCTTTTAGATCTGAGCGAAAGTCTTGACCCTATGCTCGTAAAAAGGAGCCACATAGAAAGGGTAATCCCTATATGAAGTTCATTACCTGAAAAAACAGAAAGAAGTTTTCTGATAAGTATGGTCTGCATGAGCAGGCTCAAAAAGCCTATCATAAGGAGAGTCAAAGCCATTGCTGATATGTTATTATAGTAAAATGTTTGGTTTTTTACTCAAGAAGATATTCGGCACAAAGAACGAAAGAGAGCTCAAGAGACTCTGGCCCATAGTTGATAAGATAAATTCCCTCGAGTCTTCTGTGGTTAATCTTACGGATAAAGGGCTCAGAGAAAAGACAGATGAATTTAAAAAAAGGCTTCAGAATGGCGAGGGTCTTGATGAGCTTCTTCCAGAGGCCTTTGCAGTTGTAAGGGAAGCTGCAAAAAGGACACTCCATATGAGACACTTCGATGTCCAGCTCCTTGGCGGTATCGTCCTCCACGAGGGTAAGATTGCAGAGATGAAGACAGGTGAAGGCAAGACCCTTGTTGCCACCCTCCCCCTTTATCTGAATGCCCTTGAAGGGAAGGGCTGTCATCTTGTCACAGTAAATGATTATCTCGCCAAAAGGGATGCCCAATGGATGGGCCCTGTATATCATCTTCTTGGCATAAGTGTAGGGGTCATCCAGCATGAGGCCTCATTCCTTTATGACCCAACATACCGTTCAGCTGATAAACGCTTTGACAGGCTAAGGCCATGCTCAAGAAAAGAGGCATATCAGGCTGACATCACCTATGGCACCAATAATGAATTTGGCTTTGACTATCTCAGGGACAATATGAAATATGATATTAATGAGTACTGCCAGAGAGAGCTCCATTATGCCATTGTTGACGAGGTTGACAGCATCCTTATAGATGAGGCAAGAACCCCGTTAATAATATCGGGTCCCTCAGAGGAATCAACTGGAAAATATTACCATGTGGACAAGGTGGTACGAAAACTCCAGAAGGATATTGACTTTACGATTGATGAGAAGGCAAAAACAGTAATCCTCACCGAGGCGGGAAATCATAAGGTCGAGAGGCTTCTTGGCATAGACAATCTCTACGATCCAGCAAATATAGACCTTGTCCATCATGTCCTTCAGGGGCTTAAGGCCCACCATCTCTTTCAGAGGGATGTGGACTATGTTGTTAAGGATGGGAAGGTCATAATTGTTGATGAGTTTACTGGAAGACTCATGCCAGGAAGGCGGTGGTCTGATGGTCTTCACCAGGCAATAGAGGCAAAGGAAGGACTCAAGATAGAGAGTGAAAATCAGACCCTTGCAACTATAACCTTCCAGAATTATTTCAGGATGTACAATAAATTGGCGGGCATGACAGGTACTGCTGATACCGAGGCAGAGGAATTTGCCAAGATATATAATCTTGATGTCGTTATTATCCCAACGCATAGGCCTATGATAAGGGTTGACCACCCTGACCTGATATATAAGACAGAAAAGGCTAAGTTTAATGCTGTTGTGGATGAGATAGAGGCCTGCTACAGGAAAGGTCAGCCTGTGCTAGTTGGAACTATCTCTATTGAAAAGTCTGAAAGGCTCAGTCAGATGCTCAAGAAAAGAGGCATACCTCATTCAGTTCTTAATGCCAAATATCATGAGAAAGAGGCAGAGATAATAGCCCAGGCAGGTAGACTCGGTGCTGTCACCATTGCCACAAACATGGCCGGTCGTGGAACAGACATAATCCTTGGAGGAAACCCTGAGGGCCTTGCAAGGGCGATGCTCAGAGAAAAGAAACAGGACTGGTCAGAAGAGGAGTTTCAGGAAGCCCTAAAGAAGGCAGAAGAGATATGTTCCAAGGAGAGGGAAAGGGTTATAGCCCTTGGAGGCCTCCATATCACAGGCA
>DAISHO010000236.1:0-3742 GCA_036822495.1 Thermodesulfovibrionales bacterium | reverse complement strand
GTTGATGTAGAGCTTTATCGGGGTAAAAAGGTGGTTCTGAGGATCTTTATTGATAAAGAAGGAGGGGTTACAATAGAAGATTGCGAGAGGATGAGCAGGGCACTTGAGGCGCTTCTGGATGTAGAGGATCCTATAAAGGAATCTTATATTCTTGAGGTATCATCCCCTGGTCTTGACAGGCCCCTTAAGGGAAGGCATGATTTTATAAGGAATATGGGGAGGCTGGCAAAAATCATCACGAAAGAAAAGGTGGAGAATCAGAATTTCTTCATAGGAAGAATTGAAGGTGTGGATGAAGATGGTATCACGATTAATACGGGTAAAAAGGAAATCTTTATAAGATATGATAATATATCGAAGGCAAACCTTGAGGTGGAGATAAGATGACAAAAGAACTCTGTTATATTGTTGACCAGATAAGCAGGGAAAAGGCAATACCAAAGGAGGTACTGCTTAATGCCCTTCAATCTGCACTTCAGTCTGCAGCAAGAAAGAGATTCGGTGGAAGAACCAATATTAATCTACGGATTGACCCTAAGTCCTGCGAAATAACTGTTACAGAGGTAAAAAAGGTAGTAGAGACTGTTTCTGATAGCAATGAGGAGATATCCCTTAAAGAGGCAAAAAGAATAAGACCGGAAGCAAATATTGGTGATATTATCGAATTACCTATCCAGCTTGAGGATTTTGGGAGGATTGCTGCCCAGACAGCAAAACAGGTGATTCTTCAGAGGGTACGGGAGGCTGAGAAGGATGTTATCTATAATGAATATAAGGAAAAAAAGGGCACTGTTGTTTCAGGCACTGTGATAAGAAAGGAAAAAGGGAATTACTATATAAGCATAGGAAGGGCAGAAGCAATTCTTCCAGTGAAGGAAACACTTCCTAATGAGAATCTCAGAAGGGGTGACATTATTAAGGCATATATCATAGATGTTCAGAATACATCAAAGGGTCCTATCATAACCCTATCAAGAACTGTACCAGAATTTGTTACAGCCCTTTTCAGGATGGAGGTCCCCGAGATAGCTGATGGAACAGTAATCATAAAGAATATAGTAAGAGAGCCAGGTGAAAGGACTAAGTTAGTTGTTTACTCATCAAATCCTGCCATAGACCCTGTAGGCTCGTGTGTTGGAATGAAAGGTACAAGGGTCCAGGCAATAGTAAGGGAATTGAGGGGAGAACGGATTGATATAATCCCATGGAACGAGGATCCAAGGATAATGGTTACACGGGCATTAAGTCCTGCCAGGGTTGAAAGGATCGGAATAAACGAAGAGGAAAAGACAGCTATGGTAATAGTGCCTGATGACCAACTATCCATAGCTATTGGCAAAAAAGGACACAATGTAAAACTCGCCATGAAACTTACTGGATGGGAAATAGACATAATGAGTGAAAGTGAATACTCAAAGGTAAAGGCAGAACAGCAGAGCAACGGAGCAACAGAGGAGTGATTTGAACTATTGAAAAACCTTTAATTGTAAAGCTCTTATGTGGTTAGTATTTACTAGTTACTACTGTTTAATATTTTTTCAACATAGGTTCAGGTCACTGCAGTTCAATTAATAATTTATGCATGCTATTCAATACATTAAAGGGGTAGGAAAAGAAAGGGCAAAGATACTTAACAGGCTCGGCATTAAGACAGTAAAGGATGCACTATATTACCTGCCAAAGAGATACGAGGATAGAAGATATATAAAACCCATTGCCCAGCTCCGTTATGGCAGCATAGAGACTGTAAAGGCAAGGATTATTTCTATAGAACTAATAGAGCGAAGGAATCTTAAGATACTTGAATTAACACTCAGTGACGGTAGTGGTGTCATTAAGGCAAAATGGTTTAACCAGCCTTACCTTAAGAAGCTTTTCCGCAATCATCAGGAACTGATTCTCTCTGGTATTGTTAAGAGAAATAGTTTCTGGGGTATTGGCTTTGAGATGGAAAATCCCGAATATGAATTCTATGAAGAGGATGATGAACCCATCCATACATCGAGGATTGTTCCTGTCTATAGCCTTACAAAGGGTATAACCCAAAGACAGATGAGAAGGATAATGTTTTCTGTAGTAAATGATCATATTGCCTCAATTGAAGACCCTCTACCCAAAGATATTTTAAAGGAATTTAATCTTCCATCAATTTATGAAAGCCTGCAGAATGTCCATTTCCCCTCAGACCACCTTGATGTAGATAGGCTCAATCAATTTCAGACACCCTATCAGAGAAGGCTCGCCTTTGATGAGATATTTCTATTTCAATTAGGTCTCTCTTTACTGAAAAGAAATAAGGTCCTTTCAAGAGGTATAGCCTTTTCAGGAAGTGAAAGGCTTGTGGTCAGGCTTAAAGAAAGTCTGCCATTTAAATTAACAAATGCCCAGCAGAGAGTTTTCAGAGAGATACTTAATGACATGAAATCACCCTATCAGATGAACAGGCTTATACAGGGTGATGTTGGGTGCGGGAAGACCATAATTGCCTTAATGGCAATGCTCGTTGCAGTAGAAGATGGTTATCAAGCATGCCTTATGGCACCCACGGAGATACTTGCTGAACAGCATTATATAAATATTCACAGACTTGTGGAAGGACTTGGACTAAAGATTGCCCTTCTAACAAGCGGGGTTGAGGAAAGACCCCTTGATAAGATTGCTGATGGTGAAATCCCAATTATTGTCGGTACCCATGCCCTTCTTGAGGAAAAGGTAAGATTCAAAAGACTCGGCCTTGTTATAATTGATGAGCAACACAGATTCGGCGTATTACAGAGATCCAGATTAAGGGCAAAGGCTCTTAATCCTGATGTTCTCGTAATGACGGCAACACCAATACCGCGAACCCTTGCCCTGACGCTCTATGGTGATCTTGACTATTCCGTAATAGATGAACTTCCACCTGGCAGATCCCCTATTATTACAAAGATCATATATCAGCACCAGAAATCCGAGCTTTATAGACTCATAACTGAAGAGATTAAAAAGGGTAGGCAGGTTTATGTAGTATATCCTGTTATAGAGGAATCAGAGGAATTAAATCTCAAATCTGCTCTTAAAGGGAAAGAGGCCTTCGAAAAGCTCTTTCCACAATTCAGGGTAGGGCTTCTACATGGCAAACTCAAGACTCAAGAGAAAGAAGAGGTCATGACAGCCTTTAAAGCCCATAAACTTGACATCCTCGTGAGCACAACTGTCATTGAGGTCGGTATAGATGTTCCAAATGCAACAGTGATGGTGATTGTCCATGCTGAAAGGTTTGGGTTGAGTCAGCTTCACCAGTTAAGGGGAAGGGTTGGAAGGGGAAGTGATCAGTCCTACTGTATCCTCCTTGCCTATGAGCCACTTACAGAGGAGGCAAGACAGAGACTTGATGCAATGGTTAAATACAGTGATGGCTTCAAGATAGCCGAGCAGGACCTTCTAATAAGGGGGCCAGGTGAATTCTTTGGTACAAGACAATCAGGGATGCCAGATCTGAGGATAGCTAATATAGTAAGGGATGCAGAAATGATACCGCATGCAAGGGAGGTAGCCTCTAGTATTATAAAAGCAGACCCTGAACTAAAAAACCTTCCACTTCTTAGAAAGTCTGTTGAAGAATTCTGGAAAGGTAAGATAGAATTATTTGTAACAGGTTAGCCGATGCTTTAAGCAGTCATAGCTGTCCAAAATAAATTAAATGGTGTATTTTAAAAAGGGCATAAGGCCTCAAATAGGCTGAAGATAGGCTATAGGCGAT
>DAISHO010000235.1:0-3753 GCA_036822495.1 Thermodesulfovibrionales bacterium | reverse complement strand
AACACCTCTGAGGGCAATGGCTGTCCGATAAACCTTTTTTAAACCCCTAACCTTAATCATACCTCTCCTCTTAATATAATAGAAGGCCTGTAAGCTGTAACCCTTTTTAAGGCAGGGATACCAGAAAGCACAGATATGATAATCCCGATAAAGAAGGCAACAGGAATGACAATAACAGGAATTCCTACTGTCTTATGAAAGGCACTGAGAGTAATAGCCTGGGCAGCGATTATCCCTGTTATCAATCCAAGAAAAGAACCCATTACTCCAACAATAAATGCCTCAAGGATGAAGAAGGTCTGAATCTGCCTGCTTGTTCCGCCCATGGTCTTCATAAGGGCTATATCAACAAGTCTCTCAAATATTGTAGAGGCCATCATGCCAGCTACTGTTATAACAGAGGCAAGAACAACAACGATTGATACCATGAGCATAAGGGTCTCTATCTTTTTAAGAAGCCTCTCCTCAGAGAGGGCTACCTGCCTTATAGGCCTTATCGCGAGGTCGGGTAGAGAGCTTTTAAGTTCCTGAATAGTATCTTCGAAGTCCTCAGGACTTATCCTGAGCAAAACAACACTTACCTTGCCTTTCAGTCCAAGGATTCCCTGCAACCTTTGGAGTTCCATAATTATACCAGAATCTTCAGGCCCTACCCTCTCAAAGACACCCGATATGATAAATCTTTCTGTAAAGGAAGAATCACAGTTCTCTGAAAGATTAAGTTCTGCCCCTTGAGAAAAACCACCTGCCTCCTTGAGCCTACTTCCGATGAGGACTTCATTTTTTGATGGAATCATCCCTGTTATCTTGAGCTCCTTCATTGCCTCAGAAGGCATTCCAATAACATTAAGCATCAGCTGGTGGCGAGGTAACTGCTCTTTTCCAGAAAGGCAGAGCCTTCCGTAAAGCTCCGGTATAACTGCTATAACACCCTTTTTCTGTTTTAAAAGCTCAGCAACAGTCTCGCCAAGATATTCAGAAGAGCTTACAATGGCATTTGCTCCATAGGCCTTTAACTCATCAGCAAGCCTCTTTCTCATACCTCCAGCCACTGTTATCATTGAAACAAGAAGAGATACTGCCATTGAAACAGCAATCACCATAAGGAAAATCCTCTGGGGTCTTTCGAGTATTGACCTTTTTGTGAAGTATAAGATAGGCCTCTTTCTCACTCCGCACCCTTAAGGACAATTGCTGGTCTTACAGAGAGGACATTCCTTAGAGGTATCATAGCACCAGCCATATTCATTAAAAAGCCACTAAGGATGGAGAGGGGTAAAAGGAGACCCCTGTTTTCAAGGCCTGAGCCAAAGACCCTGATACCTATAAAATCTGAAAGTAATAAGGAAAGAAGGAATCCTCCAATAGAAGAGACAGTTGTAACAACGGCGATGCCTGAAAGAAGCAAAAGGCTTATCTTTAACCTTCCACCACCCATTGCCTTCATTAGACCTATCTCCCTTGTCCTTTTTAAGAAAGAGGTCATAAGGGTTGAAGCAACACCAAGGGAGGAGGCAATCAGTGTTACTACACTCAAAAGATATATGGCGAGCCTCACTCTCTGAAGGATATTCCCTTCTGCCTCCGCCACTCTCCACACAGGTCTTGCTGATGAATCCCTCACAACCTCCTCTATCTGTTTTGCAATAGAAGTGACATAACCTGTGCAGTACCATTTCTCATATTCCTGAGGTGTCATGGTAGCAGGGTCTTTATAGGCAAAGTCGTCCATAGGAGTTGTGAGGGCACTTATCCAGATAAAAGAGACCCTGTGAGAGAGATTCTTTATCCTCTGAAGTTCCTCAATATCCATAACCACCATATCCTCTTCCCTTGAGCCTGTACTTAACATGCCTGTTATGGTGAATTCCTCATTTCCTATACGGAGTCTGTCCTCTAACTTAAGACCAAGCCTTTTTGCAAGAGATAAACCAACAAGGCACTCCCTCTTTTTGGGAATCCTGCCATCTATAAACCACCAGGAGGCAACACTGAATATGCCAGCCCTGAAAGAACCATCGGGGAGAGAGAGTTCCTTTTCAAACCATGTTCCAAGACCTGTGAGTTTTATTCCCTGACCTTTTACATTCACCTCAAGGGGGGTCTCAAGAAAGGGTGCTATGCCTATAATATTATGCCTCCAGAATATGGTCTTTATCTTCGGGATATCGAGCTCATTAAGATACCTTGGCTGTCCGGCAAGACTTATGAGCCCTGATACCTTTGGTTCGACAACTATATTTGCACCAAAGGCCCTTAATTCTTTCTGAATCCTGCTTTCTATTTCTAATGCAAGAGATAGCATGGTGGCGATAATAGCAGTACCTGCCACAGTGGAAAAGAAGATAATGGATATGGCCTTCTTCTCATTCAGGAGAAAATTTGAAAGGACCCTGAAGAACATATATTGATTTTAACATAATTTGATGAGATTGATATTTACCTAAAATTGCCCTTAGGCATATAGAAAAAATGAGCCTCCCTTCACCTCCGAGGTGCAGGTTTTTGTGCCGAGGTGCAAGTTGGTTAGCAAAAATTTAAGCAAGACTCCATCGAAAAATTGCTCTTAGGGAAAAACAGGGTTGTTGAAATTTCTATCGGCAATTTTGGGTTATTATAAGGAACTGGTGAATGGAAGAAATATCTGGTATAATTTATTAAAAATAGGCTTCAGACATGAGGAGGTGTTTTATGAAAAGGCTGGTTATACTTTTTATTATCCTGTTTTTTGCAGGATGTGTCTCATCAAAGGAATACAAGGCAAGGCTTGCTGAGATTGACAGCCTTAAAGGGAATGTCTCTCAGCTTGAAGAGGCCCTGAAGGCTAAGGAATCTGAGAAGGCAGGCCTTGAGGCAGAGCTCCAGAAACTAAAAAAGGAATTCGATAGCCTTAAGAAAGAGAGGGATACCCTTCAAGAGGACAATACTAACCTCAGATACCTCCTTGAGGCAAAGAAGGACGAGCTTTCAAAGGCAATAACAGACCTGAGGGCAAAGGTATCAGAAAAGGAGCTGAGGATAAAGGAGCTTGAGGCAGAGATAGCAAGGCTATCAGAAGAAAAGGCAAAGGCCCTTGAGGAAAAGGAAAGGGCTATTCAGGAATTGAAAGGGACCTATAATAAACTCGTCTCAGAACTTCAGGAGGAGATTAAAAAAGGTGAGATTGAGGTTACTCAACTAAAGGACAAACTCACCCTCAGCATGGTAGAGAAAATTCTCTTTGATTCAGGGAGTGCAGAGATAAAGAAAGAAGGAAAGAAGGTCCTTGACAGGGTTGTTGAGATATTAAAGAATGTAAAGGACAGACAGATAAATATTGAGGGTCATACTGATAATGTGCCTATCAGTCCAAGGCTTGCCCACAAATTCCCAACAAACTGGGAACTCTCAACAGCAAGGGCAACGAATGTGGTGAGGTATCTTCAGGAAAAGGGCATAGACCCGGCACTTCTGAGTGCAACAGGCTATGCAGAATACAGACCTGTAAGCCCAAATGACACAGAAGAAGGAAGGGCAAGGAACAGGAGGATAGAGATAGTCCTTGTCCCTCTCGAACTTAAAAAGATAGAATGAAAAGCCACTGGTGTCCAAAACAAATTGGGATTGGCTTTTAAAAGGGCATAAGACCTCAAAAACACAAAAGAAGCGACAGAAGTTATTTTTAAAGGTAGAATAAGGTTATTTACATCACTTGAAAGGGTTAGGAGGGTCATGAGAGGTTTTTTAACAAGTTACATTGAGGAGTCGCCTTTT
>DAISHO010000234.1:0-3770 GCA_036822495.1 Thermodesulfovibrionales bacterium | reverse complement strand
TTCCAAGGGCCCTGTACTGGAATGTCCCGGTAACGATAGGAATCCCTTTTTCCCTTGCCTGGAACTCCCTTAGTCCTACAGAAGCTATCTCAGGAGAAGTGAATATCGCTGAAGGCACGACAGAATAATCTATCTTCTCATCTCCTCCGCAGGCATTTTTTGCTGCCACAAGACCTTCCTTTGAAGCCACATGGGCAAGGAGTATGCCACCTGTGACATCTCCTATGGCAAAGATACCTTTTATGTTTGTCTCCATCCTTTCATTTACCTTGACCTCTCCCTTCTGACCTTTCTCTATACCAAGCCTTTCGAGACCAAGACCTTGTGAGTTAAGGGACCTTCCAATGGAAACCAAGACCTTCTGAGCTACTAATTCTTTACCATCGGAGAGTTTCAATGTAACGCCAGAAGCAGAGGTAGAGGCATACTCTACCTTTACTGATGTATGGAGCTTTATCTTTTTCTTTTTAAGTTCTTTTTCCATAATCTCTGATATCTCTTCATCCTCTGTTGAAAGTGCCCTTGGCAGAAGCTCAACCATGGTTATCTCTGTACCGAGCTCTCTAAAAATACAGGCAAACTCGCATCCAATAACTCCAGCCCCTACGATTATCATACTCTTAGGTATTTCTGTTAAGCTCCAGACATCATCACTTGAAAGGATATTTTCTCCATCCGCAGGGATGGCTGGTATGTTCACTGGCCTTGAACCCGTTGCTATTATAATCGCATCTGCATCGATAATTTCCTCAACTCCCTGATTATTTGTAACTCTTACCCTTTTTTCATCAAGCAATTCTCCCTTACCTTTTACAAGCTGTATATTTCTTGCTTTGAAGAGTGACCTTATGCCCTTCACCTGTGTGCTCACAACCTTATCCTTACGCTCCATTATCTTCTTGAGATCAGGAACTACCTCTCCATTTACAATAATCCCGTAATCTTCAGCCTTCCTCACAAGATGAAGGACATCAGAAGATGCCACCATTGCCTTTGTGGGGATACAGCCAAGATTAAGACAGGTACCTCCGACCTCTTTTTCCTCAATTACAGTCACCTGAGCTCCCAGCTGAGCTGCCCTTATTGCTGCAACATAACCGCCTGGACCAGCACCGATTACAACAAGCCTCATTTACCTTCCTCTTCGATAAATCTTGTATATTCCGATGCATCCATCAAATCATCAAGTTCCGAGGGATCCTCTATCTCAACCTTTGCAATCCATCCCTTTCCATAAGGGTCTTCATTTATAATCTCTGGAGATTCAGCAAGATCTTCGTTGACCTCGATCACCACGCCAGTAACAGGCGAGATAACAGAGGATGTCGCTTTTGTGGATTCAATCTCTGCCATCTCTGTATTGGCCTCCACCTCTGAGTCAACCTCTGGAAGATCAATGTAAACAATATCACCAAGCTGTTCCTGGGCATAGTCTGTTATGCCAATAATTGCCTTCTTACCACTTACCTTAACCCATGTGTGCTCCTTATGATATTTGATGTCCTCCGGAATCTTCATTATCATTTCCTCCTGTTTTATTGAAGCATCAGGAGTCTGCTACACCATGTGTAGCTACCTCCTTACCCTTAATATAAAAGGGCAAAGCCCTTCTGGAACAATCGTCCTCCCTCTAATGAAGTAGCATGTGGAGATATTCCTCCACCCTATTCTCTTCTCGCTCTAAAATATATTTTGATTCAAAGACTACTACCCTATTCTTTATCAGGATATTGAATTTCATATCATAGTATGGTTTTTTTTGTCAAGAAAAATTTTTAAACTTGGAAAGATAGATAGTAGTGGTTAGGCTGACTTCAAAAACTCCTCAAGCTCATCAAGCCTGAAAGGTTTTTTAAGGATGTCGATTCCTTTATCCCTGAAAAGCTCTGCAAGCTCAGGATTAACATAGGCTGAACAAACAATAACCCTGGATTTATGGGTGATTTCACTCATGCCAGCCAGCAATTCTGTGCCATTTCCCCCAGGCATTCGCAGGTCAGTAAAGATTATGTCAAACTTTTCTTTTGAGAGCCTCTCGTAGGCTTCCTTTATATTTCGTGCAGTTTCAACAATATAGCCATGTTTCTGGAGGGCCCTCTGGAGAAACCAGAGTATTAGATCCTCATCATCAACAACAAGAGCCTTCCGCATGCAAAAATAAATGCAATATTTATGCCAGTCCAAAAAGATATGAATATAAAATTTTTCAAAGAAGGCCGAATTTTTGCATCCTGTAACGAAGGGCATCCCTTGAGAGATTAAGAAGCCTTGCTGCCCTTGTTTGATTATTACCTGTCCTTTCGAGAGCCTGCCTGATCAAATCCTTTTCCACCTCCTCTATATCAATACCTGTTTCTGGAAGCCTTATAACAGAACCCCCTTCCTTACCAGCTACCTGAGGATTAATCTCACATGGAAGATGTTCAGGGAGTATAATGTCACTCTGTTCAAGAATCATTATTCTTTCTAAAAGATTCTTCAACTCCCTCACATTGCCAGGCCAGCTGTAGGAAAGAAATTTCTCCTCGACCACGGGGTCAAGACCCTTTACCTGCTTTTTGAACTCCCTGTTAAATTCTCCTATAAAATGCTTTGCAAGTAGCAGAATGTCTCCATCCCTCTGCCTTAAAGGCGGAAGTTTTACAGGAATCACATTGAGACGGTAATAGAGGTCTTCCCTGAAAGAGCCTTCTTTTATTGCTGCCTCAAGGTCTCTATTTGTTGCAGCTATTATCCTTACATCAACGGTTATATCCTTTACGCCGCCTATCCTTTTAAAGGTCTTGTTCTCTATAACCTTAAGAAGTTTTGCCTGAGTGCCTGGTTTCATATCACCTATCTCATCAAGATATATAGTTCCTCCATCAGCAAGTTCAAAGAGTCCTCTTTTCGCTGTCTTTGCATCTGTAAACGCACCCTTTTCGTATCCAAAGAGCTCACTTTCAATAAGGGACTCTGGAAGGGCGGTGCAGTTAATCTCAAGGAATGGTTTATCAGCTCTTTTCGACTGATAATGGATAACCTTTGCGATGAGATCCTTACCAGTTCCACTCTCACCCTGAAGAAGTATTGTTGTAGCACCAGATGTAGCAATCTTTCTTACAATATCTCTTATCTTTTTAATTTCTGGTGATTCCCCAATTATGCTCGAGATGTTATATTTTTCAGAAAGTATATGTCTATAGGTTGAGACATCCTTTCTCAGTGAAATAGTCTCGGAGGCCTTTTCAATAAGGATGTTTAGCTTATCCATATTGAAAGGTTTCTCTATAAAATCATAAGCACCGAGCTTAACAGTCTTGACAGCAGTAGCAACATCGCCATAAGCTGTAATCATGAAAACAATTGTATCTCTGTTAATCTCCATTATCTGTTCGAGAACTGTAACCCCAGAGATATCAGGCAGATTTATATCAAGAAGGACGATCTCGGGCATCTCATCCTTAAATATCTTCAGCCCTTCCGAGCCTGTCTCTGCAGTGAGGACTGTATAGCCATCCTTTGATAGACTCTGCTGAAGAGACCACCTTAAAAGTTTCTCATCATCAATAACGAGTATCTTTATGTCCATGGCATTAAATACCTTTCACTTAACTGTTACTTAAGGTTGGTTTATTACCATACCTTTGAATGGGCATAAGGCTGAAAACAGGCTACAGGCATAAGGCTACAGGCGTTAGGGATATTTTTATTTCCTATTGCCTACAGCCTATCACCTATGGCCTATAGCCTGTAGCCTACTTCAGCCTATTTTAAAAGCCCCTTTCAAT
>DAISHO010000233.1:0-3809 GCA_036822495.1 Thermodesulfovibrionales bacterium | reverse complement strand
AGAAGTCCTACTATAGCAGCTCCCACACCCTTTAAAAAGGCCTTTGCCATTTCCAGTTCCCTGTATCTTATATATAGATAACCAATCAAGATTACTATCAATAGAGACGGAAGGACCTGTCCGATAATTGTGATAAGGGCTCCCTTTATCCTTCTGAGATAAAATCCAATAAATATGCCTGTATTTATAATTGGAGCTCCAGGTGTAAGCTGACCAATAGCAACAGCCTCGCTGAATTCCTCCTCTGTAAGCCATTTATGTCTCTGCACGAGTTCTCTTTCGAAAAAGGCAAGCATGGAATAGACACCACCAAAGGCAAAGGCCCCTATCTTTAAAAAGACTAGAAAGAGCCTTTTAAGGGAAACAGGAATTCTACTGTTATTTGCAAGAATATCAGAAACTGGTCTCAATCTTTCACCTTCAATCTCCTCTTAAGTTTGTTTAGAGCTATTAATGCCTCTTCTCTATTTGTAATTCTTCCTGTATACTGAAGTTTTAAGAGCTTCTTTACAAGTACCCCTATGTTTTTAGATTGTATATCTCTGTTTCTTGCAATATCAATACCTCTCACAAGTGGCCTCGATAGACAGTTTCTAAACCTCTCTGCCTCTTTAAGAAGTCTTTTATTTCCTGTTATAAAGGCTATGTCTTCAGGATAATCCTTTATCTCATAAAAAAGGTCGAATAATTTATCACGATCCTTTAAGGTCTCTGGTTTTATTCGCCTTATGGCTCTATGAAGACTATCAAGTCTCTTTTGATTTTTTTTGCTTAATCTTATGAGCCAGTCTCCTTTTTTATAACTCAGACAGACAAGCCTTAAAAAAGCAATCCTTGAAAATCCCTGAGAAAGCCTCTCAGAAGGAAAGAGGTCTGAATTTTTAAGGTAAAAATTAGAAAGTTTCTGGAATAATTTAAGATTTTGATTTAAGTCTTTCTTCTTAATATCAAGAATCACCGTAAAAATATTATCAGCAATCCCCGCTCTTACAGCCTTCACAGGATTCCTTAGAGACAGGAGTTTCATAAATTCCGATGTAATCCTTTCCTTTGGCGAATTTCTCAAAAAAAGCCTAAGTCCTGAAAGACTCTTTCTTGTTGGGGCTGTGATCCTTCCACTAATCTCTACTGCTATCCTGTAAGCCCTTAATATCCTCACAGGGTCAGAAATGATATTATCTTTAGAGATGAGTCGGACAATTTTTTTATGAAGGTCCTTGATGCCTCCAAAAGGGTCAATAATGCCATCTTTCAATGACCAGGCAATACTGTTTATCGTGAAGTCCCTTCTGCTGAGGTCAAGAACTATTGGGTCTGAAGTAAAGGTAATATCTATTTCTCCATGAAAAGGAGAGCCCTCCCTGTGAACTATCCTCACAAGATTTTTCAGCACAAAAAAACTACCCCGAAGCCTCCCTGCAAGTCTCTTTATTTTATGAAGCTCTACAGGTCCGATAATCACATAGTCCCTGTCCTTAGACTCTATTCCAGCAATCAGATCCCTTATAAAACCGCCGACGAGATATATATCAGGAAATTCTCTTATAACAGAGGCTGTAACAGGGTCCTTTTTAATGGCATTTAAAATCTTCTTGTATTCAGGTAACAGTTTATCCCCTCCAGGGATATTTAACATTTGATACTTCATAAGGTGCTCGCCACTATCCTTGAGTTTTCTTCTGCAACGAGATGTAATTCAAACCTCACTCCCTTCACCTTTTCTTCCACAACATTCCTTGCCATATGACAGAGTTTTCTAAGGATCTTGAATCTCCTTCCATAATATAACCAATGGAAAAAGGTGAGAATGTCGGTGTCCTTAAATTCTTTAACCTCCTTCTCATCAATACCGGCATTCTTTAATATCCTTAGGACAAAGGAATTGGAAAGTTTATCCGTCCAGAGAATTGCCTCAAGGAGTCCATGCCAGTTGAGACAGAGATGAACCTTCACAGGCTTTTCAGAACCATTGATTTTAAGGATATCCAGCCTCAGGTCTTTTATAAGGAAATAGGAAGATTCGGGAAGATTAAAAAGTTCCTTGTGGGCATTCTTTGAAAGGATATTCTGGCATAAGACAATCTCTTCCAATATCAGTCTCTCCTGTGAAGGACTGCAAGGGTCTCTATATGGTATGTATTCGGAAAGAAGTCAAATATCTCGATGGAATGAAGTTCATAAGTTCCTGATAATTTTCTTATATCCCTTGCAAGGGTTGTGGGATTACATGATATATAAAGGATTTGTTTAGCCCCACTTTCAAGCACTGTTCTGAGGGCCCTGTCTGTCATACCAGGTCTTGGTGGGTCAATAATTATGATATCATAATGCCCAGTGGCCCTGAACTTTTCTATAGAGGAATGTACAGGCTTGCAATTCTTAATGCTATTTATCTCAAGATTCCTCTTAAGGTCGCTAAAGGCATAAGGATTCTCCTCAACAGCTATGACTTCCTTTACAGTGGAAGATAGAGGAATAGAAAAATTTCCAGCCCCCGCATAAAGGTCAAGAACCCTTGCCTCTTTGTTATTTATAACTTCAGAGATCCTATTGATAAGCTCTTTATTGAGCTCCCAGTTTGACTGAAAAAAACTCCTTGCAGAGACCGTATAAGAGAAAATATCAAGAGAGAGATTTATAAACTCAAGCCCGCAGGCTCTATTTTCAAAGATGATACCCCATGTGCCATTAGAGGAGATAATGCTCATTATATCTTTGTTATAATGAAGACCTTTAAGATATAGCAGACATTCCTTTTTATTACTTGATACATGTATCTCCTTTAACGCCCTTAGATGGGAAAGCCCTGAAAGCACAGGAATGAAGGCATTTATCTCCTCAATCATTAATGGACAGGATGTGATCGGAATTAACTCCTTTGTGCCATCCTTATAAAATCCTATCCCTGATGGCCCGGTCTTGAATTGCGCCCTGTATCTATAATTAAAAGGTCTGAGGGATCTCACCGGTATAAATTGAATATCAAGTTTGGCTATCCTTTTAAGGACATCCCTTAATACCTCTGACTTTATTGTAAGTTGATAATTATAATCAGCATGCTGGAGCTGACATCCACCGCATATGCCGTAAACATCACATGCAGGCTTAACACGCCATTCTGATGGCTCTATTATTTCCACTACCCTTGCAATAGAATAATCCTTCTTTCTTTCTACTATAACAATATCTACAAGCTCTCCCGGCAGAGCGCCCTTGATAAAGATTATCTCCTTCCCCTCCTCCTTATAAAGGGTATAGCCTCCATAAACAGGTTGTTCAGTTCTGACCCTGAACGTCATAGAATATTTTAACACGAAGGCAGAAAGGATTTATAAAAATACTGTCCAATGGGTGACCTTAAATGGATAGGGAGCGTGTTCCTTGCGGTTTACCAAAACAGAAGTCGGATTTCTGATTATCTGACCTCTGATTTCTGATAATCTGACCTCTGTGTGGCCACCAAAGGGTCAAGGGAGCGAATATGATAAAAGATATTTCCTTGCTTCAATTCATTCAAAAAGTATCTTGGCCCACTGCTGTCCAAAACAAATTGAAAGGGGCTTTTAAAATAGGCATAAGCCTTATGCCCATTCAAAATTTTATTTTGGACAGGTGTGATCCTGGGCAGGTGTGGGTTATATAAAAGGATTCGAAAGGACTGGAATGTGTTTTCTGGCGGGGTGGACGGGGCTCGAACCCGCGACCTTCGGCGTGACAGGCCGACGTTCTAACCATCTGAACTACCACCCCATAATGGTAGGCGGAACAGGGATCGAACCTGTGACCTCAGCCTTGTAAGGGCTGCGCTC
>DAISHO010000232.1:0-3812 GCA_036822495.1 Thermodesulfovibrionales bacterium | reverse complement strand
AGCCTACTTCAGCCTATTTTAAAAGCCCCTTTCAATTTGTTTTGGACAGCAGTGTTATAGCTTAAAACCTCACAGTTACTTCACCACCTGGGGTGCATGGTCCTTCTTAAGATACAGGGCATAGAAAAGAAGTCCTGGCAGACTTCCGAGCACAACGGATATAAACCAAAGCAAAGATATGCTCATAGCAACCTCTGGCCTTATACCTATCTTTCCAAAGAGTATAACAAACCCCGCCTCTCTTATACCAAGGCCTGATATGGAAAGGGGGAGCATAGAAACAGTAACTATGATAGGGATAAACAATAGGATGGAGAGCAGAGGAACAGGGGCATTCAATCCTGCTGTTATTAAATAAACACTGAACATACCCATAAGCTGAATAATGCCAGAAAGCAGAAGGGTCTTGATAATTACAGGCGAGGTTTCCCTGATATTTTTATAGGCATCAAAGAAACTGTAAAATTCCCTCAATATCTTGATTCCTGAACCTACCCTGAGTCTAAAAAAACCAATACTCCCAGCAACAAAGGCTATCACAACTAAGGGAAATAGATACTCAATCTCTGTGCCCTTTATATAAGTCAGGCCAAATGGAAGGGCAAGAAGGGCAATGAGCATAAGTGATATAAAACCCACATACCTGTCCATAAATACTGATGCCATGGAGATACCTGGATTTCCTGTCTCTCTGTAAAGATAATAGGCCTTTACAGCATCACCTCCTATGATACCCGGCAGTATCGTATTAAAAAATGAACCTATCATATAAAGGATAAAGAGTTTTCTGGTCGGGAGCTTTGAGAATGTAAGGAGTCTCCATCGCACAGCAGAAACATATGTAGCAATAATATAAATAACAGAAGAGCTAATAACAATCAACGGGGAGATACCTTTTACTGAATCAAGAATAGTTTTATACCCAACCCTTGATATAAGGGTATAAAGGAGGAAAAAGCTCACAAGGAGCTTAATAATCAACAATATGCTCTTCTTACCCTTCAATTATCTACCCGCTAACAGTTTACTTTCCCCCACCTGTCCAAAATTAATCTTATTTAAAAGCCCCTTTCAATTTGTTTTGGACAGCAGTGATTAAATATTATAGCCTAACGAGGAATTATTTTTTATCATATTCGCTCGCTTAACACTGCGGTAAACCGCAGGGAATATGCTTGCTATCCATTTATGAGTGAAACAATATATTTAGTACCATTCTAATTAGCTTAAGGCGGGTTTTGAATAAGAAAATAATTCTAAGGACTGAGTAGATGGAAATAAATTCTATCCCCATGTGAGTTTATCTGTACGTGATGGATGATATTTTATGGGAATCAGTGGTCCTGTTTGAAATCTTTAAGAGTATGTAAAGCTCTCAGAGATTTATCTCTATATTCCCGAGGTGTTACCCCATGTATCTTCTTAAATATCCGTGTAAAATGGTCCAAGCTTTCATAGCCAAGATGATAGGCTATCTCCGTGATGTTTAAATCATGGTTCTTTAAAAGCCCTTCGCCTATCCTTATCCTGACGCAGTTTATATATTCTGGGATGGTCATCCGAAATGCCTTCTAAAAAGTCTGCTCAGTTGGTATTTGTTAATCCCTGCTATCTCCGCAAGCCTTTCCCTGCTGTGTCTTTCATGATAATTATTTTCCAGATACTCTTTAATACAACCAAGTACGAATTTAACTCTATCCGACCTATCTTCTGTCACATCACCATTATTATTCTCCTTGTAAAGTATTTCAAATACCCTTTTCTTTAAATAAACAAGATCAGGTGGCTTTCTTATGTAGTCTGTTGCCCCTGCCCTTAATGCATTTATTACAATTGCCTCATTTGTATAAGCACTCATGATTATCGCAGGAAGTAACGGCCTGATTCCCCTAAGATACTTCAGAACATCGATACCATTGTTCTCTGGCAGAATATAATCAATAAGGGCAAGGTCTATTCGATGAATGGGTAGGTTTCTCACCTCTGAATATTTATATGCCTCGTAAATATCAAAGTCCTTCTCAAAAAGAGTCCTCAGAAGTCTTCTCGTTACTCCATCATCCTCCACTATAAGTATAGATTTCCTTTCCATGCACCCTCCCAAAGAGAAAGAAAATCTAATTCATTGTATCCAGTTTTAGCTTCATCAAACAAATATTAAAAAAAATGAAAAGTGCTGTTATGTCATTTAAACTTTACAGAGGCTACCCATTATTCTACCCTTTCCCCTCATTCTATTAAAGTTATCGTACAGGTTGTTTCGTTCCCTGAAAAACAGTTCATTTCAGGAGGATATCCCCTGATAATATATATTGCACCTCCTCCCCACCACATATCTATACCCCTAAATGTGCAAATCTCAGGGGTAATTGTATTATAACAAGGGGTCTTCTCTTTCCCACCGCATATTGCTTCATCCTCTGTGTATTCTGTCTGGTTCTTTATCCCTGTTCCAATGTATAAGGTTGTCTTCGGTAGATGCATCCATTGATCCTCAGGATTTGTTGTCCTGTAGCTCACATAAATACTATAATTAAATTGATAATCGGTAAGGATGTATAGGGGCCTTATAAAACCACCTGCGGGAAGATTTGCTACTACATAGTCATATTCAGTTGGTGAGGCATACTCAGGATTGTTTTCTGAAGAAAATTTGATGAAGATGTCCCCTATATCATGCGCATATACATCCCACTCGCTTAAATCTGCTACACCATCCTGATTCATATCTACCTGCGATATTGCTTCAGGACTACCTGCATCATACCATGTTCCATAAAGACATATCCTATCCATATTGTTAAAGATATCTATAGGTGTAGGTTCGCTTATATCCTTATATCCAATTGCAACTGCACCTTCTTCAAGTCCGAGTTTGCCCCTGTATAATATCCGAATATGAAGATCTGTGGCATTAACAGGAATAGGTTGTGCACTCAGGTCAAATGTGAGTTCTGTCGGAATATCTCTGGAAATCGAAGGAGTTTCCCTTTCCTCTGACACTACAATGGTATGGTAATCGGTCTCTTCAGGGTTAATCCTGTATTTCACAATAAGCTCTATACTCCCATCAGTCATCTCTTCTCCATTAGATGTAGTGTTTTTAGCAAGAAGGGTTATCCTCGTAAAACCAATATCAGGGTCATCTGTTAAAGAGTATATTCCTCTATCAGGAAGGGTTATCTCTATGGTACCCCTGAAGAAATAATCCAACAACGCTGCAGAATAGCCTACGGCACGGGGAATGAGCTTCTGGGCATAGTCTTCATGGCATTTTTCATCTCGATAAAGTGTGCTATAGAAGAGATCACCTTCACCAAAAAGGTTATAAACGGTCTTTGTCAAGGAACTTGTCCTTACAAGATGGCTTACAGTCTCCCCATCAGAAAGTTTGCTTATCCATATACCTGTATCGGTTTCTCCATCAGCCTCAGTAATTGGTTCAGGAGGTTTAGTGCCATCAATAAAGCTCTGAAGGTCTGTGCTTGACCTCCCGGGATAGGGAAAGTAATGTCTATGATCCGGGGCATACCGCTCTGCTGCAAATATTGTATCACCACTGAAAAAGTTTGCATTTGTATATTCCGATATCCCCTGTGTTAGACTTGTGGTTGGATTCGTTCCATTATATTGGTCGGTATCAAAAAGCTGGGTTATAGGCACGAAGCCATTATAAGAGACATTAAAAGATATCGCTGGAAAGATGGGATTTGCTGCAAAGGAATTAATCAATCGCCATTCTTCTTTTGCCCATGTCTCAAAATACCGGCTTCCATTTAAAATATTCTTCCCAAAAATCGCATCCTCGGGAT
>DAISHO010000231.1:0-3817 GCA_036822495.1 Thermodesulfovibrionales bacterium | reverse complement strand
GTTAAAAAAGGTGCCTTTGATTACCTTACGAAGCCCGTTGACAGGGATGTCCTTCTAATTACCATAAGAAGGGCCCTTGAGAGAGAAAGAATTATAAGGGAGAACCTCAGACTTAAGGAAGAGCTATCAAATTATTTCAAGATAGATGGCATATTCGGCAGGTCAGAAAGATTCCAGAAGGCCCTATCAATAGCAAGACGCGTTGCGGGCACAAATGCCACTGTCCTTATCACTGGCGAGAGCGGTACAGGAAAAGAGCTTCTTGCAAAGGCAATCCATTACAACAGCCCAAGGCATTCAAAGCCCTTTGTTGCCATAAACTGTGCATCCATACCCGAGACATTAATAGAGAGTGAACTCTTTGGTTATGAGCCTGGTGCCTTCACAGGTGCTACCTCTCGTAAAAAAGGACTCTTTGAGATTGCCCATGAGGGGACATTGTTTCTTGACGAGATAGGAGATATGCCCCTCATGACTCAGGCAAAGCTTCTCAGGGTTCTTCAGGAAAAGGAGATTATGAGACTTGGTGGAAGAGAACCCGTAAAGATAGATGTGAGAATTATCGCAGCGACAAACAAAGACCTCGAAGAGGAGCTAAAAAAGGGAAGGTTCAGGGAAGACCTTTTTTACAGATTGAGGGTGGTAACAATAGAGATGCCTTCTTTAAGGGAAAGAAAAGAAGACATCCCTGGTCTTGTGGAATTTTTTATAAAGAAGTATTCCCGTGAATTCGGAAAGACAATAAAAGGTATAGAACCCAAAACCCTCAAGATGCTTGAGGAATATCACTGGCCAGGCAATGTCAGACAGCTTGAGTCCGTGATTGAAAAGGCTGTGATAATGGCCGATGACATCATAAGACCAGAACATGTGAAGGACGAGCTAAAGGATTTTTCACAGAATTCAATCTATGACATTGATATCCCGCCTGAGGGGATTAATCTTGAGGAGCTTGAAATGAGGCTTCTTAAAAAGGCAATGGAGAGGGCCAATGGTGTTGTTGCAAAGGCAGCCAAACTCCTCGGGCTTAGCTATAAGACCTTCTGGTATAGATGGCAGGCTATTAAAGACACACAGGTTTACAGGAAAAGTCCTTCGTGAGATAGGAGAATCTCTTCTTGAATTCTGCAGGAGAGAGGCCTGTTACCCTTGAAAGTCTTTTAAGCATTTCTCCCTGGAAGTCCTCTCTCTCAAGCCTTATCATATACATCCTGCCCACTATATAGGTCTCTGAATTTATGTCCACAAGCCTTGGGCTTATCCTGCCATTCTCATTGGTTATGCTTTCAAAGGCAACAGGATGGAGCTTACCCTCATGAAAGGTGATAACAGAGCCCTTCCCTCCGCTCAAGAGAAATCTCACAGCACCAAACCCCAGATTTCTTGTATATTCCACATCAAAAGGTATGGGTGCAGCTGCCCTTAATTCATATCCGATGTTTTTATCAACTATAGTAGTCTTGATCCCGTATTTAATGAGAATCTTTTTTACCTCGTGTTTCAACACCCTGCCGAGCTGAATCTCTGATAGCCTTATCCTGCCTGTCTCATCCCTTTCAAGATACTCGTATTTGATTAGTTCCTTCTGGTCAAGTTTTTCAGCAATCCCTTCAGCGAGAACAGCAACTCCGTGAGTCTTTCCCATGGCAAGCCTTTTAATGATAGAACCTGCAAGGATATCAGCAAGTTTTTTTAAAGGAATAAGCTTCTCCGGAAACTCCTCAGGAATGAGGGTAATGGTTGCACCTGAGGATTTACCTATTCCAAGGGCAAGATGGCCTGCGTGCCTCCCCATTGTTGTAACAAAATACCATCTCTCCATGGTTCTTGCATCTTCCATTATGTTCTTTACTATCTCCACACCCCAGTGCCTTGCTGTTTCGTATCCAAAGGTTGGCATTCCTCCTGGCAGTGGTATGTCGTTGTCAATAGTCTTTGGGACATGGGCAACAGGGAGCCATTCAGCTTCTTTATGTATCCAGTTTGCCATAAAGGCTGTCCCTTCACCACCTATTGTTATTAGATAGCAAATATTCATTTTTCTCAGGGTATTTAAAAGGGTCTTAAACCTTTCTTTTACCCTGTCAGGATAGTCCCTTGATGTCCCAAGAACTGAACCCCCTGTTGTATGAATCCTCGAGACATCATTTATAGTAAGTTTGACTGCTGAGTTTCTATCTCCACTGAAAAGGCCCTTAAAACCACCCTTTATTCCAAGAACATCATATCCTTCATTAATGGCCTCGATGGTTGCGGAACTTATGACACCATTAATGCCTGGTGCTGGACCACCACCAACAACAATTCCGAAATAGCCCTTTTTATTTTTTGCCATGTTTTTAGTGACGATAGTTGAGGCTTTCCTCAACAACTCTTTTAGTATCTATAACCCTTAGCTTTTTGAATAATAGTTCAAACCTTTCCTCAAGCTCTTGTCTGATCTCTGCCTTAACAGACTCAGGGAGATTCCACCATTTCTTTTTAAGTGAACCAAATCCCTTTTTTCTTATTTTGTAGATAAACTGTTCCTCTGTTTCTCCCTCTTTTTTTTCCGATGAGAACTCTTTTTTAAGATATTCGTATACCTCATTTCTGAAATCTTCTGGAAGGGCCTTGCTGTCATATATTATATTCTGAAATCCTGTAGCAAGATGTATCTCTGCAGTTCCTACCTCTGGGAACATATCAAAGGCATCTTCAGGTAATGTGGAGGCTCCATGCTGGACAGCACCAGCAAGCCCGTATTCCTTCCTTGCGATATCAGAAAGGACTCTCAGGGTCTCGAAGTCAATGCTTACCTCTTTCAGGCTTCCATCAGGAAGAACTACCCCACCATGGCTTGTGCCTGTCTGGACACTTATCTTGCTTAATCCATCTTTGCCCCTGAAGGTCTTTTTAAAGCCATTAAGAAAGGCCCTCAGTTCTTCAGGTGTACTGTTTTTATGTCCGATCTCTCCAATCTCGCCTCCAATTGATATGGATATGCTGGGTGGTTCAAGGGACCTGATATATTCAGCAAAGAGAGCTGTATATTCAAAATTTGGCCTCTGTTGTTCTTCTATATCCTTTTTTGTGAGGTCAACAAGAGTTGATGTATCGATGTCTATGTTGTAAAATTCTGCTTCTATAGCCTCTGCTATCAGGCCTTTTATGTAATTTATCTCTCCTTGAGGGTCCTTCTCGAAGTTTTTCCTCACTACCTGAAAATGGTCTCCCTGAATAAAGACTGGTCCTCTGAAACCCTCCCTTAAGGCTGCTGCAAGAATAACAGCGCTGTATTCAAGGGGTCTCTGTTTTGTGTAGCCTATCTCTGATCGAGCTATCTCGAATATAAAGGCTCCTACATTGAGTTCTATGGCCTTTCTGAATACAGCCCTTGCAACATCGTAGGTAAGTCCCCGGATGTTGATGGCGGGTACTGTAAAGCCAAGGTAGGCATCTGACATTTTTTTATATAGATTATTTATCGATGATGGGAATATCCCATGAGATTTTGCGTCTTCTTTTAAAATAATCAGGAGCTGATTTTTTTTGTCTGCATCTTCAGCAAATACAGCCTCATAGACTTTCTGATCGGTGAGATTCATTGTTCGTTTTCCTCCATTTTCTTTTGTTTTATCTTCTCGACCTCTTCTTCAGAAGGTTTGATGCTAACATCCCTTACAAACTCTGGGCAATGCATTGAACTCCCGGAAATGGAGAATTTTTTCTGGCAGGTTTCTCTCCATGCACATATGGCACAGCATTCAATATTATGCATAATCACACCTGTCCAAGATAAATCTTAAAGGGGCATGAGGCCAACTATTACTTACGC
>DAISHO010000230.1:0-3819 GCA_036822495.1 Thermodesulfovibrionales bacterium | reverse complement strand
ACATTAAGGAGTCGCCTTTTGTGCTTTTTAGGATGGCGTAAGTAATAGTTGGCCTTATGCCCATTCAAACCTTTATTTTGGACATGTAATGATAGGGAATCTTCAATAAGACCATGAAGGTGCTCATTGTTGATATAAGGTCTAATGGCATTGATTATGCACTCTATTCTTTACCACCATCTCCATTCTATCCCTTTACAGGGAATCCTCTTGGTCTTTCTCTTTTCTCCAAGAAGATAAAGAGGGGTTTCTGTAAGGAAGATGAGATTATAGAAATTGTTAATGGCTTCAAGAAGCTTCACCGGATAGACTATATAGTGATAGGTCTACCTTTTTACAGATTTAATCATCACATTATTGAGCTTCCTTTAAAGAAAGAAAAGGAGATAAGGACTGCTCTTCCCTTTGAGCTTGAGAAAAGATTACCCTTTCCAATAGATGAATATATATATGATTTTTCAGTTTTAAAAAGAAAAAAAGAAGGTTTGAACCTCCTTGTACTCTCTATAAGAAGACAACATCTTTTAAATATGATTGAACCATTTAGAGCCACTGGTATCCCCATCTATGGTATAACCTGTACCTTCATGACACTAATTTCTGAATTTGCACGAAGAAATAAAGGAAGGGCCGTATTAGTAGATGAGGCTGATGACTTCATTTATCTTGCCTGTCTCTTAGGTCCTGAATTAAAGACGATGAGATTAATTAGAAAGGATGAGGATATAATCTATCCCTTTGGTTTTGAAGACCCATCTATACCAAGATATATTATTAAATCTCCTGCTGATGTAATTCAGAATAGAGAACTAAAGGACTTTAGAAGATTAGACTTCGATAGCCTCTTTATTACACTAAAGGTGCTTTCAAAAGAAGGATCTTTTAGGTTTCACCCTGAAGACCTTATATCCCAGCTTAAGGATATTCGTCAGAGTATGGCACTGTCATTTATAGGCGTCTCGGTAATTCTATTTCTCCTTACTGATATAATCGCCTATTACAAAGAAAAGAATGCCCTAAACTATCTAATCCAGAAGGCAGGTACAGAGGAGGTTAAGGTCAAGGAGAACCCAGACGAGGAGGGTATGAGACTGGTATCTATGTATGCAGATTCAAGATATGAGCTGATAGATATCTTTAATATGCTTACAAGGACAATGCCCAGGGGAGCAATACTTACAGCAATCTCAGTTGATATGCAGAATAAGACAATTGAGATTGAAGGGAGCGCCCAGAGGTCTTCCGTGGTTCTTGAGGCCTTGGAGCGATCGGGCCTTTTTAGAGACATAACCTATTCAGGCCCCATTACAATAAAAGAGGGAAAAGAGAACTTTAAGTTCAGGATGGTCACAAGATGAGGAAGAGGATACTTTATATTATCCTTGTTCTGGTTATTGCATTGATATTACATAATTTTATTGATGATAAAAGGGAAGAGATTCGGAATGAGATAATCCCCTTACAGAAGAGGTTTATAAAGGCAAGAAGTGGGAGAGAGACAACACAGAGGCTCCTCACTGAAAGATTGAAGCTAATTGAAGGTTCATCAACAATAGCCAGTCTCTCAAGGCTTCAGGGCCTTACAGGAGATATGGTAAGGGCATCGGGTATAGAACTCCTTTCAGTAAGACCCAATCCTGTGATAAAGTATTCTTATCATGAAGGAATTACCCTGTATATGGAGGCAAGGGGTGACGCAGGAGAGATAGCGGATTTTCTAAAAAGGCTTTACGGAACAGACAGGGCAATCTTTATCTCAAAGATATCTATAAATAAGGCATCGACAGAAGAATCAGATGAGCTTAAGCTTAATTTAGAGGTGGTAGGACTTAGAAGATTATGATAAATCTAAAAACACTTCTCACAATATCAGGACTGATAATATTTATCCTGAGCCTTAAGAGATTTTATACAGAGGCATTGACCTATAATCCTGGGGAGGAGATTGCCAGCGTAGCATTCCATTATGACAGGCAGGTAAAAAAACAAACCATTACAGGGACAAAAAAACCTGAAGGTCTCAGGCCCGATGTCCTAAATGTCCTTTTTGGTATTGAAAAGGTGAAGATTTCTAAACAACCTCCTGTAGTGATAGCACCTCCTCCACCACCCCCTCCTCCTGAAAATCCGCCCCAGATGGTTCTAAAGGGCATTGTCCTTGAACCAGATGGAGGACTTAGGGCCTATATAGAGATTGATGGTAAAAGAATCATCTCACTCAGAGCAGGGGAGGGAGTAGATAATATAACTGTTACAGACATTAAAGAAAGGAGTGTAAGCCTTAGATGGAAAGACCAGACAGTGGAGCTATCAATAGAACAAAAAAGGCGCTGACTTACTTTTATCTCGCCACCACTCTTTTAGTCCTTATTTTAATTATAAGCGCCTGTGCCAGGAGACAGGAGATAAGGCCTCCAGAGGAGGCAACAACCCCTCCTCAGGAAACCATTACCTTGCCAGAACCGCCAGCACAAAAAGGGCCTGAGGTTTTGGAGATAAAAAAACCAGAGCCTCAGGTAACAATTGAGAAAAAAGCAGAGGAGAAATACATTGTCCTTAACTTCAACAATGCAAGCATAGAGACAGTTATAGCCACTATTAGTGAGCTCCTTAATATAAATTATGTCCTTACACCCGGGATTTCCGGAAGGGTCACCATTCAGTCTTACAAAAAATTTCCCATGAGTGACCTGATGCAGATATTCCAGACAATCCTCGAAATGAACGGTCTGACCGCTATAAAAGACGGCAGTTTATACAGGATAGTGCCGATTGATACAGCAAAACAACAACCCCTTCCTGTAGAGCTTGGCAAAAGACTTGTTATTGAGCCTGGCTTTATAACCCAGATAATACCCCTTGAAAACATAAAGGCATCGGATGCAGCAAATGTCCTTAGAAGCCTTCTTCCAAGAGGTGCAGACCTGATTATCTATGAGCCTTCAAATCTCCTCATACTTACAGCACCACCCCATGCAGTTAACAAATTCATGAAGATTCTTGAAGCCCTTGATATACCTGTTGGGGATAGAGAGGGTGTGAGGACCTTTGTTTATTATGTGGAGAATGGAGAGGCAAAAAAATTAATAGAGGTTCTTAAAACCATTTATGCAGAAAAGAAGGGAAGACCTTCAACAGTCACAAGACCTGTCCAGCCAGCTCCTTCTCAGCCAGGACAGAAACCTCCCCAGGTTCAGGAGATCGGAGTGGAGATAGAGGGTGAGATAGTTATGACAGCCTATGAGGACATAAATGCAATTATATTTAAATGCTCACCAAGGGCTTATCTCGAAATCCTCGAGACATTAAAAAAACTCGACATTCCTCCAAAGCAAGTCCTTATAGAGGTACTTATTGCAGAGGTAACCCTTGATGACAAGATCCAGTTCGGCATAGAATGGCTTCTTAAGGGTTCAACAAACATTGAGGGAAACAGGGCATCCATACTCGGTGGATTTGCAACAGAGCCAAGAAACTTCTTTGAGTCCACAGGCACAGGAATTGACCTTACAAAATTTACACCTGTTGTCTCATCGGGTGCCTTTGCAAATATCCTTGACCCTCAGAGATTTAATGCCCTTATAAGCATGCTTGCTGGCACAAGTAAACTGAATGTCCTTGCAAGTCCCCACATCCTTGCCCTTGACAACAAAGAGGCAAAGATTGAGGTTGGCAGTGAAATACCCATAGCAACAGGTCTTGTCCAGCAACCCTCTACAACAGGTGGGGCTACCCTTGTCAGTCAGGGTCAGATCCAGTACAGGACTGCTGGTATAATCCTAACAGTAACACCTTATATAAGTGACAAAAATCAGGTGA
>DAISHO010000229.1:0-3821 GCA_036822495.1 Thermodesulfovibrionales bacterium | reverse complement strand
TATTTGAGGCCTTATGCCCTCTTTAAAATACCATTTTAATTTATTTTGGACAGCAATGAGTTGTTTATTACTTTTAAATAAGACATTTTTGATGCAATGTTTAAACTGATGTTAATTGAAGGGAAATAATTTTAGAGACCCCGGGCTCCTCCATGGTAACACCATAAAGATAATCACAATAGGTCATTGTGGTTTTATTGTGAGTTATAATTATAAATTGAATTGTCCTTGAGAGCTCCTTAATCATCTGTGCAAATCTATCCACATTTGACTCATCAAGAGGGGCATCTGCCTCATCAAGCACACAAAGTGGAGCTGGTTTTATAAGAAAGCTCGCTACAAGCAAGGAAAGGGCCGTAAGGGCCTTCTCCCCTCCCGAGAGAAGGTTGATATTCTGAAGCCTTTTTCCAGGTGGCTGGGCTATAATCTCGATACCACTTTCAAGAATATTATTCTCATCTGTCAGAATAATAGAGGCCTTTCCACCCCCGAAAAGTGATTGAAAAACCTCCCCGAACTTTTCATTTAATGCATCAAAGGCCTCTCTTAATTTTTTTCTCGTGGTGGTATTGATCCTCTGAATAGCCTCCTCGAGTTCCTCAATAGACCTTGTAAGATCATCTTGCTGCAGGGTCAGGAAATTATACCGCTCTTTCAATTCCTCGTATTCCTCAATAGTGCCAAGATTGACTGGACCTATATCCTCAATCTTTTTTCTTATAGAATTAAGCCTTTCTGTAAGCTCTTCAACTGTTCCACCGCCATTAGAAACTAAGCCTTCAATTGATATATCTGTCTCTGTGAGTTCCTCTATATTGATCCCGTAATTAATCATTATAGTTTCCTTTATATTTTCAATCCTGACTACTGTCTCAGCCCTCTGCACATCAAATTCATTCAGTCTTGCCATCAGACCCTCGAGCTGAATTCTGAGTTTCTTTATCTCCTCTTCCATCTCAACGAACCTCTGATTCTCTTCACTGATTTGTTGTCTCTCAATACTTATTCTCTCTTTTATCTCCGTTACTTCTCTTACATTTTGAGCAGTCAGGGCCTTAAGCTCTTCGATCTCTCGAAGTAGTTTCTCTCTTTCCCTATCAAGTTCCTCTATTAATTGAGTAATTTCTTGATTTTTCAAGGTTAAGACTTCAATCTCCTGTTTTTTAGTCTCTATATCTCTCACAGTCGAATTGTATCTTTCGCCAGCCTTAGTATAGGCCAACTTGAGATCAGTGTATTGCTGTCTTTTGAAATCAATCTCCTGTTTCCTGCTCATTATACCGTTTTTTATCTCTTCTATCTCAGCCTCAATATTTTTTCTTCTTGTCTCAAGCTCTGCTATTTGGTTATCCCTGTATCTAACCTCTTCGAGCAGTGATACCCGTTCTTTAAGGAGTTCTTCTTTTTCTATATTGGCATAGGAAAGACGCTTATTCAGACGCTCCTTTTCCATAAGATAATTATCAAGATTATGTCTAAGGGCTGTGAGATGAGCATCCTCTGCATCAAGAAGGGCCTCGGTCTTATTGAATTCTTGTTCAAGTTCTGAAAGCCTTTGTTTTAAGCCTTGTAGTTCTTCATTTTTTTTCTCTATCTTTTCCTTCAATTCATCTATAATAGATTCGAGTTCCTTTATCTCTCTCTTTCTCTTTAAAACCTCCTTTCCCCTCCCTGCCCAGACAATACCTTCTTTATCTATTATATCTCCATCTATAGTAGCAACCTCACCAAAGAATCCCTCTCCCTTAATCCTGATTGCTTCCTCAATAGAGTCAACAATTATTGCTGTGCCAAGAATTGCCTTTATAAATCCAGAAAATACTTCATCAGTGACCTTAACAACATCAATAGCCTTTATAGGGAAAGAGGGAGAAGCCGTCATATCTGTTTTTTCTGACATTGGATTGGTGCCAGAATTAATAATAGTGGTAATCTGCTCCCTGCTTAAGAGAGGTGTCCTGAAGGTTCCTTTCTCTTTTACTAATGTTATCGCCTTCTTGATACTAAGGATGTCGGGGAGGATAAAGGTATTTATTCTCTCAGAAAGGATACCCTCTATTGCCTTTTCATACCTTTCTGGTACCTCAAATATATCCGAAAATATGCCTACTATATTAAGGCCATCAGCTTCCTTAAAAATCCCTGCGGTGGTTTCATTGAGGATAAGTTCTCTTAATGAATTAAGCCTTGTAAGGCGTGATGCCATCTCTTCCTTTGCCCTTTGAAGTTCCTGCCTCTTCAATTCAACCTCTGCCTCGATAGCCTCTTTTTCAGACAAAATCTCATCCCTTTTATCTCTAAGGGAAAGGAGTTCATCAGAAGAAAATTTTATATCCTCTTCAATACTATTTATATTTCTATCAATCTCTTCAATCCTTAAATATAATTCTTCAAGTTCCTTCTTAATCGCTGAATCTCTTCTATCAACAGATTCAAGAGTAGCCTGTATCCTCGCCCTCTCATTTGATTTAGTGCTTAATTCATCCGATAATCTGAAAAGTTCCTTTCTTTTATCTTCAAGCTCGGATTCAATATTTAACACCTCCTGCTCAAAACCTTTGAGCTCAAAGGTCAGTGCATCCATCATCTGCTGAAGACCCTCAAATTCCTGTTTGAGCAGATCACGCTCACCTGTCAATTCATTTATGCGCAGACTCAGCTCCTCTAACCTTTTAAGGTTATCCCTCATTTCCCCTTCAAGTCTCTCCCTATCTTTCTGATGGGCTTCTACCTTTGATTCTGCCTGAATTATAGCCTTCTCGTTCTCAGAGATAATCCTCTCCTTCTCTTCAAGAACCGTATAGAGCTCTGAAAGGGACTTTTCCTTTTCAATCAAATGCAGCCTTCTTTTTTGAAGGGCATTATCAACTGAATCTATCTCTGCCCTCTTGCTGGCCTCTTCTGCCTTCAGGTTATTGATTGTCTCAAGAAGTTCAGAAAGCCGGGATTTTAATTGATTAAATTGGTGTCTTGAAAGGTAAAGCTCAATTACCTTCCTCTCTTCAGAAAGTTTCTTAAACCTCTCAGCTTTCTTCACCTGTCTATCGAGGCTATTAAGCTGCCTCTTGACCTCGCTTATTATGTCATTTATCCTCTGAAGGTTGAGCTTTGATTGTTCAAGCTTCTGAAGGGCCTCTGCCTTTTTAACCTTATACTTAATAACACCTGCGATTTCCTCTATAAGAAATCGCCTGTCCTGCGGTTTTGCATTGGTGATCTGGGTGATCCTCTCCTGCTCAAAGATAAAATAATTTTTAACATCAAGACCTGTATCGAGAAGAAGGTCCTTTATATCCTTAAGTCTGCACAGATTATTATTTATTGCATATTCACTATCTCCACTCCTGTAAATCCTCCTTGAAATTACAGTTATATTCTCAGAAGAACCATTATCTTCTGAAGGGACTGAAAGTCCGGAGATATGAAGTGTTACTTCTGCCATACCCTTAGGCTTTCTTGTCTGAGAGCCATTGAATATTAGTTCATCCATCTTATCACCTCTGAGGGCCCTTGCACTCTGCTCTCCAAGCAACCATTTTATGGCGTCGACAATATTGCTTTTACCACAACCATTAGGACCAACGATCCCTGTTATCCCTGGATGGAGATGGATGGAGGTTTTCTCAGCAAAGGATTTAAAACCTGAAAGTTCAATCTTCTCTATCTTCATGATGGGATACACCTGCCCACAATAAAGTTTAAAAGGGCATGAAGCCTATGGCCTATAACCTTTAATTGGCAATTACTATTCATCACACCTGTCCAAGATAAGTCTTAAAAGGGCATGAGGAACTATAGGCTACAGGCTGAAGGCTATAGGC
>DAISHO010000228.1:0-3823 GCA_036822495.1 Thermodesulfovibrionales bacterium | reverse complement strand
CAGCCTATTTGAGGTCTTATGCCCTCTTTAAAATACCATTTTAATTTATTTTGGACAACTATGGGGGGCAGACCTTTTCTCAATATATCATATACAATGGCCAGTCCAGCTCTGTTAAGCACAACAATGTCAACATTATCTGTGTGGAGGATATCAATAAGGTCAGACCATATGCGAAGTTCCTCTGGATACTCGATATCTGTTTCTGTTTCCAAATATTCCTGCGGCTTAAAATAAATGCCAATGTCCCAGTCAGAGCCCATTCTCTCAATGCCTTTTGCCCTTGAGCCAAAGAGGAAGGCCATTACTACTGATGGTTCTCTTTCAAAATAGGTTCTAAGCCTTTCCTCAACTGTTACCTTTGCCACAGGATTCCACCTATCTGTATTTTACCACAGGAATTTGATTATAATTAAAAAATGAAAAGAAAAAAGATTCTCTTTATATCATTAATTATCGTCCTTCCATTCATGCTTCTGGGGGTTGTCTATCTTGCTATTGCACGGGGCATCCCGGGTATTGAGGAGATAAAGGCCCAGAAGACTTATGCAGGCACAAAGGTCTTTGCAAATGATAATGTAATGATAGGAGAGATTACCATTGAAAGGGGAATTCACCTCTCAATAAAAGAGATTCCAAAGCATGTTATAGATGCAGTTGTAGCAACAGAGGATGAGAGATTCTGGCGACATGGCGGGATTGATTATATTGCTATAACCCGTGCCCTGATTAAAGACATCCTTCATGCAGAGATAAAACAGGGTGGGAGCACTATTACTCAACAGCTTGCAAAGATTATGTTCCTTTCACCCGAGAGGACACTCAGGAGAAAGGTCAAAGAGGCAATACTTGCCCTCAGGCTCGAGAAGAATATGACAAAAGAGGAGATTCTTGAGCAATACCTCAACAGGGTCTATTTCGGTCATGGTGCTTATGGTATCGAGATGGCCTCAAGGATATATTTTGGGAAATCAGCAAGGCACCTGAGACTTCACGAGGCTGCCCTCCTAGCGGGTCTTATAAGGGCACCAAATATTTACAGTCCTTACAATAATATAGTCAGGGCAAGGGAACGGCAACTCTATGTCCTCATGAGAATGAAAGAGGTTGGCTTTATTACAAAGGAGGAATTTGAAAGGGCCTCTAAGGAGCCTGTTCAGATTGCTGGTTCAAAGGGAGAACTTTTTATCAACCATTACTTTATTGATTATATAAAAAAGGAGCTTATATCAAGATATGGGGAAGACCTTGTTTATAAGGGTGGCCTCATGGTTTACACCACTATTGACAGGCAGATGCAGGTTGCTGCCCAGAAGGCCCTGAGGCAGGGTTTAAGAGAACTTGATAAGCGGAGAGGCTGGCGAGGGCCTATTGCCCACAAGGATATTGACCCTGAAAAAGAGATGAGTCATAAGGATAATAAGGATATAACCATTGAATATGCACCTTCCTCTGAAGACATTGTTTCAGGTGTGGTTCTTAAGGTCACCCCTGAAAAGGCCCTTGTGAAGGCAAAGGGAATTATAGGAACCCTTTCTATTAAGGATGCTGAATGGGCAAAGGTTCAGTATAACCCAAAGACAAATAGCTCAAAGACCTTAGAGAAGTTTTCCCTCACTTCTATCCTTAAGCCAGGGGATGTTATATATGTAGGAATGAAGAATGTGACTGCATCGAAGAAGAATATAGAGTTTACCTTAGAACAGGAACCAGAGGTGGAGGGAGCTATTGTTGCTATTGAACCTTATACAGGATTTATAAGGGCAATGGTTGGAGGGTTTGATTATTCAAAGAGTGAGTTTAACAGGGCAGTCTATGCAAGAAGACAGCCGGGTTCAGCCTTCAAACCAATTATATATGCCTGTGCCCTTGATAATGGCTTTACACAGGCGAGCATTATAGTGGATGAGCCTGTTATATATGAAGAGGGAAAGGAGACAGAATGGTCACCTAAGAACTTTGATGGCAAATATTGGGGTCCAACAAGTTTAGTTGATGCCCTTGCCTATTCAAGAAATGTTATTACAGTCAAAATTGTTGAAAGTATGGGTATCCAGAAGGTAATAGACTTCGCAAGAACCATAGGCATAAATTCAGACCTTCCGAGGGACTATAGCCTTTCCCTTGGTTCACTTAGCATAAGCCCCCTTGAACTGACAAAGGCCTATGCTACCTTTGCAAGTTATGGAATGAATATTACACCCATTGCAATCCGTTATATTGTTGATGGAAATGGAAAGATTCTTGAAGAGAATCAACCTTCTCCTCAGGAGGCCATAAGTCCCCAGACCGCCTTTCTTATTACATCCATGCTCAAGAATGTGGTATCCTATGGCACAGGATGGAGGGCAAAAGAACTCGGGAGACCTGTGGCAGGAAAGACAGGTACCACAAATGAATACAGGGATGCCTGGTTCATAGGCTATACACCAAATCTTGTTGTGGGTACATGGGTAGGTTATGATGACATGAGACCCATTGGTGAACATGAAACAGGTGCAAGGGCAGCCCTTCCTGTATGGATAAATTTTATGAAGTCCATAGATCTTGGTCCACCAGATGATTTTCCAGTGCCTGATGGTATTGTTGCAAGGTATGTGGATAAGACTACAGGACTGCTTGCTGATGAGGGAAGGCCGAATGTCATTCTTGAATATTTCAAAGAGGGTACAGAACCAAGAGAGTATGCACCATTGCCTGAAGAAAGTATAACAGAGCCTCTGAGACCTTCTATTACACCTGAGCAGAGGCCTGAATATGACTGAAAGGAGGGCTTTATGAAGCTGTCAATCTTTCTATTGGCTGGGTTATTTATAGTTACTTTAATGTTTGGTGTTTTGGTGGTGCAGGTAACAGTTAAAGAGACAGTTGCCCAGACATTAGTGGCGCAGGTAACAGTTGAGGAGATCTACAGTCTTGCCCTTGATGCCTATAAGGCTGGTGATTTTAAGAAGGCCTCTATGTATCTTGAAGAGTATGTAAAGGCAAAACCAGATCCAGTGGCCTATTATCTCCTCGGATACTCTTATTATAAGCTTAGGGATTTTGATAAGGCGGAGCGAGCCTTTAATGAAGCCTATCTGATAGACCCGGAACTGATTCCACCAAAGATAGATAAAAAGAAGGAGTTATCAGGGCAGGATGAAGGGGCTCAATGAAAAGATCTTCAGACAGTATGACATAAGGGGCATCTGGGGTAAAGACCTCACGCCTGAGATTGTAAAAAAGATTGCTGATGCCTATGCCTGTTATCTATTAAAGGTTCAGGGCTTTGATCTGAAGGCTCGAAGACCGAGGATAACCATTGGAAGGGATGCAAGGCTCTCCTCACCTCAGATGGCAGAAACAATAATAGAGACCCTTCAAGAATCAGGTTTTAACATAATTGACCTTGGAGTCTGCCCTACACCCCTTCAGTATTATTCCCTTTTCAGACTTAATGTGGATGGCGGTATAATGGTTACAGCAAGTCATAATCCACCAGAATTCAATGGTATGAAACTCTCCATTGGAAGAGAGACCCTTTATGGTGAATATATCTCAATGATTAAGGATATGGCAATAAAAGGTTGTTCTGTTAAAAATCTTTATAGAGGGGAAATAACACCTGGAGAGGTAACCAGCTATGACATTATCTCTGACTATATTAAAAGAATGAAAGATGAGTTTGATAACAGAGGTAAGGGTATAAAGATCGTTATTGATTCTGGAAATGGTACAGCAGGTCTTGTTGCACCTGAGATATTAAGGCAGATAGGCTGTAGTGTTATAGACCTCTTTTCAGAACCAGATGGAAGATTTCCTAATCACGAACCAGATCCAG
>DAISHO010000227.1:0-3839 GCA_036822495.1 Thermodesulfovibrionales bacterium | reverse complement strand
ATAAGGAGTAAATTATTCTTCAATTTGACGGTCGCACCGAGCATTCAGTCGTGGTAACAAAAGGGATGATCAAGCAATCAGGTTGTGCTCCACAATCTCCTCGGCTGAGTACTCGGCACAGTCGCACAGTCGCTCTAATTTTCTTCTGCTCTACTGCGCTACTGCTCTACTATACTGGTTGCAGGTTTAGTGAGGAGATAAAGGAGCCTGAATCCATAAGGGTGGGAGCCCTTGCTGATGCAAGGATGCTTCTGCCCCTCTTTGCCTCTGACAGTGCCTCTGCTGAGATAAGTGGTCTTATATTCAATGGCCTCACAAAGTATGACAAGGAGCTCAATCTCACCGGAGACCTTGCAGAGAAATGGGAGATAAAAAATAATGGCAGGGAGATAATCTTTTATCTGAGAAAGGGAGTTCTATGGCATGATGGTGTGGAGTTTACCTCAAGGGATGTCCTCTTTACATACAGGGCAGTTACAGATCCAAGGAATCCAACCCCCTATAGTGGTATTTACGGTCCTGTAGAAAAGGTAGAGGCCCTTCACAGATATACTGTGAGGGTTCTCTATAAAGAGCCCTTTGCACCAGTCCTTGAATCCTGGGGCATGGGGATAATGCCAGCCCATTTACTTGAAGGAAAGGACCTTGCAAAGAGTGAGTTTAATAGAAGACCTGTTGGGACAGGTCCATATAAATTAACTAAATGGATAACAGGTCAGAGGATTGAACTTGAGAGGTTTGATAAATATTTTGAGGGCACACCAGGAATCAGGAGATATATATCAAGGATAATCCCGGACCTCTCAACCATGTTCCTTGAGCTTAAATTCGGTGGCATTGATTACATGGGTCTTACACCAAGTCAGTATAAATTAAAGGCAAGCTCAGAATTTTTTAAAAAGAGATTCCAGAAGTTCAGGTATCCTGCCTTTGGATATACCTATCTTGGCTTTAATCTCCTTGACGAGAGGTTCAGGGACAGGAGGGTAAGACAGGCCATTGCCTATGCTATTGATAAAGAAAAGATTATTAAAGGGGTACTTCTTGGTTTTGGAAGACCCTGTACCGGTCCTTTTCCGCCAGACTCTTGGGCCTACAATCAAAATGTAAAGGGCTATCCCTATGACCCTCAGAGGGCCCTTACTTTGCTTAAAGAGGCTGGCTGGGTCCTTGAGGAAGGAATCCTCAAAAAAGAAGGAAAACCCTTCAGGTTCACTATACTTGTGAATCAGGGTAATAACCAGAGATTAATGGCAGCCCAGATAATAAAGGAAGACCTGAAAAAGATAGGCATTGAAGTAGATATAAGGGTAATTGAGTGGCAGACCCTTCTTCATCAGTTTATAGACAAGAAGAGGTTTGAGGCTGTTATAATGGGATGGGCCCTTTCAAGGGACCCTGATATCTACGATATCTGGCACTCCTCAAAGACAAAGGAGGGAGAGTTTAATTTTATCTCCTACAATAACCCTGAGGTTGACAGGCTCCTTATTGAAGGAAGGACAACCCTTGATAAAGAGAAAAGGAAAAAGATTTACCACAGAATTCATGAGATCCTTCATGAGGATCAACCATCAGTATTCTTGTATGTTCCAGATGCCCTTCCTGTCCTTCACAGGAGGTTTAAAGGTATAGAACCCTCACCACTTGGGATATGGCACAATTTTGTCCACCGGTATGTGCCAGCAAACAGGATGGAGTGGTAAAACAGATATCTGAGGTCTGAGGTCAGATATTCGATTTCTGTTTTATCTCACACTTTACGCCTTCAAAGGCGTAGACTATCCTCTTTTCCCTTTCAAGTTTTTCTGAAGGAAATGGTATCTTTTTAAGCTCCTTTATTGAATTTAAAAGGCCTTCCTTTGAAGGGATATCCTGAACACCCTCACCTATAAGGCGATTGTTAAGGACATCAATTATCCTTGCCCTTTCACCATCAGTTACAATCGCGAAGGGAATCTGATACTCCTTTACAACCCTTGCAAAGGCAAGGATATACCGTTCCCATGACTCTATTGATGTAGGTGAACATCTTATGATCATTAAATTCAATTCCGGGGTCTTTACAAGAAAATCTATTGAGACCTTTATTGTGCAGTCACTCAGTTTCAGTTCAAATTCGGGGTCCACCTCTATATCCTCCTTAGTGAATCCCTTCTCTTTTGTAAGGATATCCCATACCTTCATCCTTATACCACTAAGCTGGATAAGCTCCTTTTTCTCTTCTTCCATTATTTTGTTTTTTATTAACTCTTCTCTATTCTCCAAGATAAGCCCTCCTTAGTTCTTCATTATTTAAGAGTTCTTCACCCCTTCCCTGAAGCCTGATCTCTCCTCCTTCAATAACATATCCTCTGTGGGAGAGTTTGAGGGCTGCCTTTGCGTTCTGCTCAACCAGGAGGACTGTTACTCCAGAGGCGTTTATCCTTTTTATAATTGAAAAGATCTTCGTAACCATAAGGGGTGAGAGTCCAAGGGATGGTTCATCAAACATTATGAGTTTTGGCTGAGACATTAGTGCCCTTGCAATGGCAAGCATCTGCTGTTCTCCTCCACTGAGGGTTCCAGCAATCTGGGCTCTCCTCTCCTTTAATACAGGAAAGAGCTCAAAGACCTGCTCATATTCTGCCTCCTGAGCCCTTCTTGTAAAGGCACCCATCTCGAGATTCTCCATTACTGTTAATTGAGGAAAGATCCTCCTGCCTTCCGGCACAAGGACGAGGCCTCTTTTAAGAATCTCATGGCTTGGAAGCCCTGTAATATCTTCACCATCAAAGGTAATCCTTCCCAGGGATGGTTTCAGGGCACCAGAAATAGTCATAAGGGTTGTGGTCTTACCTGCACCATTTGAGCCTATTAGAGAGACTATCTCTCCTTTATTCACAGTAAGGGACAGACCCTTTACTGCCTTTATGGGACCATAGGATACATGGAGGTCTGATATATCAAGCATGGGTCTCCTTCCCAAGGTATGCCTCTATAACAAGGGGATCGGTTTTTACCACTTCAGGTGGTCCTTCTGATATCTTTACACCATGATCAAGGACAACTATCCATTCAGAGATACCCATTACAACCCTCATGTCATGTTCTATAAGTACAACGGTTTTGCCAATGTCTTTTAATCTCTTCATTATCTCCATCATCTCCTCTGTCTCCTGAGGATTCATACCTGCTGTAGGTTCATCAAGGAGGATCACAGAGGCTCCAGTAGCAAGGGCCCTTGCAATCTCAAGTCTCCTCTGACTTCCATAGGGAAGCTCTCCGGCAAGCCTTTTATATTCCTCGTGGAGGCCTACTAATTCAAGATATTCATAGGCCTTCTGAGTTATTTCCTCTTCCTGCTTTTTAAAGGCCCTTGTCCTTAAGAGGGAAGATAAGAGCTTCTGACTGTAACAGCTATGATGTCCTACAAGGACATTATCAAGGACAGACATCTCTTTAAAGAGTCTTATATTCTGAAAGGTTCTCGCTATGCCTGCCTCTGTAATCTTATGGGGTGGAAAACCAACTATATTATTCCCTTTATAATATATCTCTCCCCGGGTAGGCCTTGTCAGGCCTGTAAGGCAGTTAAAGAGTGTGGTCTTCCCTGCACCATTTGGACCTATAACAGAAAAGATAGAATTATCCTTTACCCTGAAAGAGACCTCTTCGAGGGCTGCCAGGCCACCAAAATATTTTGTCAATCCCTTAAACTCAATAATAAACATTGCCTAACCACACTTGTCCAAGATAAATCTTAAAGGGGCATGAGGCCAAAGAACAGGCTACAGTAGGCTATAGGCTATAGAATTTTTCCTTATATCCTAACGCCTATAGCCTAAAGCCTATAGCCT
>DAISHO010000226.1:0-3869 GCA_036822495.1 Thermodesulfovibrionales bacterium | reverse complement strand
GCCTTTTGTGCTTTTTCGGCCTCATGCCCCTTTAAGATTTATCTTGGACAGGTGTGAGTCAAGATATTCATGAATCTGCTAAAATAAATTAAAGCCGGGATAGCTCAGCGGTAGAGCAGCTGATTCGTAATCAGCTGGTCGGGGGTTCAAATCCCCTTCCCGGCTCCAGGGTTTTCGGCATTTCTCCAAAAAACTTTAATCCCCTTATTTTCCCCTTTTAGCTCTCCCTTAAAGTTTTTTGAGGTTATACCGAATTTTAAAATTGAAGGCCAGATTAAAGGCAGAAAGGAGGTGTGAGAAAAAGAAAGCCTGGTGGCCTGAAGCCCTTTCAGGGCTATTAAGTATTTAACCGGTAAGAATTACCGGGAATATCTCAGAAGGAGGTATTAAAAATGGCTATCAATGATATCACCCTTACCGCTGGAATGCGGAGTAACCTTTTAAGTCTTCAAAAAACAGCTGAACTTTTTGACAGGACTCAGGTAAGACTCTCAACAGGTAAGAAGGTTAACACAGCCCTTGACGACCCTGTGAATTACTTTGCAGCAAAGGGACATATGGACAGGGCCTCTGACCTTTCCGGCTTAAAGGACATGATGAATGAGGCTATCCAGACAGTTAAGGCTGCAGATGCAGGTCTATCAGCCATTGAGTCCCTGATTGCTCAGGCAAAGTCTCTTGCCCAGTCAGCCCTTGCATCCAATGATGCTACTACAAGGTCAAATCTTGCAACCCAGTTTAGTGAGATACTGAACCAGATTGACTATGTGGCGGCTGACTCAGGTTATCGTGGGACAAATCTTATTGACAGTGGAACAGACAACTTGGTTGTTTACTTCAATGAGGATGGCACAAGCACCCTGACCATCAATCATCAGAATGCAACATCAGCAGGACTCGGAATAAATGCACCTGTTGGAAGCTGGGCAAATGATGCGGACATTCAGGCTGCAATAAGTGACCTTGATTCAGCTGTTGTCACCTTAAGAGAGTATTCCCAGACCCTCTCATCTAATCTCTCAGTTGTCCAGACAAGGCTTGATTTTACAAACAACATGATCAATACCCTTACAAAGGGTGCTGAGAATCTAACACTTGCTGACATGAATGAAGAGGGTGCTAACATGCTCATGCTCCAGACAAGGCAGGCCCTCGGCGTAACAGCCCTTAGCCTTGCATCACAGGCAGCCCAGTCAGTCCTGAGGTTGTTCTAAAAATCAAAGGCCAGGGGCTAAGCCCCTGGCCTCTTAACAGGTGATCACGAATGCCTGTTGAGCGCGTTGACATAAGGCTTTATCCTGTATCTCATGAGAGGCAGGAAAGAAAGGCAGGAGCCCATCCTGTTTTAAAAGGGGAGCGTCAGGATTATAAACTTGACCTGAAAAATGAAGAAGCTATGAGATTAAAAGACCTTGAGGCCCTCAAAGAAATGGTCAGTGAGAATCTCAAGGGCTCAGATATGCAACTGGATGACCTGATTCAGCATATTACAGAGAGTCTTGTTAACATAAAGAAATTCTTTCCACCCTATCCACCTCAAAGCGAAGAAAGGATAAAAGAAATTAAGAGATTTATTGCCTTCAGGGCACTTATTGAAAGACTCACCATACCACCTGAAAAAATAGAAGAGGGTCTTAAGATGGTATCTACAAAGGCAGAAGAAAAGAGTATAGAATTAAGAACTCATCTTGCCATAAACAAGGCAGGAATTTCCAGCCAGGTGGTAAGCCTGGTGGACTTTTGATATGCCCCTGAAGATTACATTGAAACCCGGAGAAAAAATAATCATAGACGGAGCTGTAATAAAGAATGGCGAAAAGGCAACGACATTTTATATTGAAAACAAGGCAACAATCCTGAGAGAAAAGGACATAATGCGCGAGGAAGATGCAATAACCTATTGCAGTAAGATCTATTTTATAATCCAGCTTATGTATCTTGATAGGAAAAACATGGTTGAATACCACAATATCTACTGGAGGCTCGTTCAGGATCTTGTTGAGGCAGTTCCAAGGGCAACAGGCATTGTTGATGCCATAAGCCAGAATATCCTTGAAGAGAACTACTATAAAGCCCTTAAACTCGCAAGGAAACTTATAGCCTTTGAAAAGGAGGTGTTGAGTCGTGTTAAAAACAGGTATTGAGGCCTACAGGAGTGTCCAGAAGGCAACATTGTCAGGAAGGGAGCTTGAGGCATCTGTCCTCATTAAGGCAGCCCATCTTCTTAAGGAATGTAAAGACAACTGGGACGAGTCTGACAGGGCTCAGAGGCTTGACCATGCCCTCAGATTTAACCAGAAGCTCTGGAGTTTCTTTCAGGCAGAGCTTTCAAGACCCGACCACCCTATGCCAAAAAAATTAAGAGAAGACCTCCTGAGCCTTAGCCTCTTTATTGACAAGAGGACCTTCGAGATTATGGCTTCACCATCACCTGAAAAGCTTGAGATATTGATAAATATCAATCTCAACATTGCAGCTGGTCTTAGTTCAAAATAAGAAAGGGGGTTAATGGCATAATGGCATGGATTCCCTTTCAGGCATAGGAGAAGAGCTCTTCTCTGTCCTTAGCAACAGGTTCAGTACCTTGTCAGGTCTTTCAGGAACGAGCCTCGCAAGGGGTATAGACCACTACCAGAAGGGTGATTATGAAGGAGCTATCAGGGAATTCAGGAGGGCTATAGGCCTTGACCCCTACTCAGACAACAGTCTTAAGGCCTATGACTTTATTGCTCAGGCCTATCTGAAACTAAAAAGACCTGAGGATGCAAAAAAGGCATATAAAGAGGCCATGAGATTATTTCCTCAGGAAGACTCCCTTTATCTTAAACTCGGAAACCTCTACTACGATGAATCAGATTATCAGAAGGCAGAGGCAGAATATCTAAAGGCGGTAAGGATAAATCCTTCTTCGGAAAACCTCTATCCCCTTGGTCAGGTCTATCTATCAACAAAAAGGTATAAAGAGGCAGAGGAGGTCTTCCAGAGGATTCTGAGACACGAACCTGGTAACTACGGAGCACTTTATTCTCTCGGAAAGGTCTATGCAGAGATGGGTCTTTTCCGTGAGGCAATAGAAAAATTCAAAGGAGCCATAGAGATAAAAAGGGACTTTGCCTATGTCTATTATGACCTGGGTGCAGTCTATGCCAGGATGGGAGAATTTGATAGGGCTCAGGAACAGATAAAGATACTGGAAGGATTAAATAAGGAGCTCTCCATTGAATTAAAAGCCTATATCTATAGAATTAGAAGACCTGCCATGGAATTCGTCAGCACCTCCTTCAATATGAAAAAAGGTCCTGGTACACCTTTGAGCTCCATTGACCCTGTGTTTTTAAACCCTGATGCATCAAAGGACTTCAGCATAGTATTTTATTTTGATAAGGGAATGGATAGGAGCTCTGTAGAGAATGTCTTTAACTGGTCTATATCAAGAACCTATGATATCCATCATGGAGGGCTCTATAACTGGGGCCTGCCCCTACCAGAGACAGAGGTTAATGTCTACCCGATTCCAAAAATGGTGATATATAATTCAGATACCAGAAGTGCAACAGTATATTTTACCCTCAAACAGAATAGCACAGCTGATGGCACCATAGACCTCTCCCATATTGTCTTCAGGTTTTACGGAAAGGACACCTATGGAAATACCATTGATCCAGCAAAGGATGAGTATACAGGCCTTTCATTGATAGTTTAGGGTCTGCTAACATATCCTATGGGTCTTGGCTGGATCAGGGAACACACAAATCCAAAGGCGGTTATATTATTCTTTCTTCAGTTCTTTCTGATAATAGGGATATTCGGTTACAGGCATTATATGGACTCATCCTCGCCGTTGATCATCAGCTGCCAGCGGCCGCTCT
>DAISHO010000225.1:0-3888 GCA_036822495.1 Thermodesulfovibrionales bacterium | reverse complement strand
CTATAGAATTTTTCCCTAATATCCTGAAGCCTAAAGCCTATCTTAAGCCTTCAGCCTATTTGGGGCCTTATGCCCTCTTTAAAATACCATTTTTAATTTATTTTGACAGCTATGATCTTTAATCTATCTTTATATGAAGCTCTTTTAGCTGTTTTGGCTCTACTGGAGATGGTGCACCACTCAAGAGGCAAACACCTTTCTGGGTCTTCGGGAAGGCTATAACATCCCTGATAGTATTCACTCCAGCCATTATCATAACAAGCCTGTCAAGACCAAGGGCAATGCCACCGTGAGGCGGTGCTCCAAATTTAAGGGCATCAAGAAGAAAACCAAACTTCTGTCGTGCCTCTTCTTCAGGAATGCCCAGGATTCTGAAGACCTGCTCCTGAATATCAGGCCTGTGAATCCTTATGCTTCCACCTCCGACTTCATAGCCATTTATGACAATATCATAGGCCTTAGCCCTGATTGTTGAAAGAACAGAGCGAGGATTTCTGAGGTCATCCTCTTTCACTGAAAAGAGCAAATCTCGGTCCTCATCTACAGGAGAAGTAAAGGGGTGGTGCATTGCCTGAAACCTTTTTTCATCAGGGCTCCATTCAAAAAGGGGAAAATCAACAATCCATATAAGGTTAAATCCATCTTTAATAAGAGCTAATCTCCTGCCAAGCTCGAGCCTCAGTCTTCCAAGGACAGAGTGAACTACCTCCTCTTTATCTGCTACAAAGAGCATCATGTCTCCCACATCTGCAGAAAGACGCTGAGCCATCTGCCTTAAAATATCTTCTGGAAAGAATTTTGCAATTGGTGATTCAAAACCATCTTTAATCTTTATCCAGGCAAGTCCCTTTGCCCCAAGGGCCTTTACCTCTTCTGTAAGCATATCTATCTCTGACCTCGAAAGCCCTGCCATACCCTTTCCATTAATCGCCTTAACCCTGCCACTACTTTCAAGGGCATCAAGAAAGACCTTGAAGTGCCCTTTCTGAGCAAGGTCTGCCATGTCAACAAGCTCAAGGCCAAAACGGGTATCTGGCTTATCACTTCCATATCTTTCCATTGCCTCTTTAAAACTTATTCTTGGAAAGGGCACATTAAGATCAATATCTAAAGTCCTTCGGAATATCTCTTTCAAAAGCCCTTCTGTAAGGGAAAGGATATCCTCCATCTCGACAAAAGAGGCCTCAAGGTCTACCTGAGTGAATTCCGGTTGCCTGTCTGCCCTGAGGTCTTCATCCCTGAAGCACCTGACGATCTGGAAATATCTTTCAAAACCTGAGATCATCAATATCTGTTTGAATAACTGAGGAGACTGAGGAAGGGCATAAAAATTTCCTGGATTAAGTCTGCTTGGAACAAGAAAGTCCCTTGCTCCTTCTGGGGTTGATTTAGTTAACATGGGTGTTTCTATCTCAAGGAAACCTTCTCTGTCAAGATAATCCCTTATAGTCTTTGATACCCTGTGCCTTAAAATTATATTCTGCTGAAGCTCTGGCCTCCTTAAATCAAGGAATCTGTACTTAAGCCGTAGGGACTCCGCCGCCTCCCTTGCCTCATCTATCTGAAAGGGAAGGGGGTCAGATTCACTTAATACTAAAAGGTCCTCAGCATAAAGCTCAAGGAAACCCGTTGGTATGTTAGGGTTCTCTGTACCAGCTGGTCTCTTCCTCACCACGCCTCTGACAGTTATTACAAATTCTGACCTCAATTCATGGGCAAGTTCGTGAGCCCTTTGAGAGACCTCAGGACTGAAGACCACCTGAACAATTCCACTTCTATCCCTGAGGTCAATAAATATAAGACCTCCGTGGTCCCTTCTTCTATAGACCCATCCTGCAAGGGTAATTTCTTTACCTATGTCTGTTTCCTTTATCTCTGCACAACCCTTTTCCTTAAGCATTCTATCTATTCCTTCCTCTCTTCTTTTTGTTTTCTTTTGAAGAAAGATTCCTTTATACTAACAATCTCCGGGCCTTCGCTTCTGATATTACCCCATCTCAACAACATACCAAGAACCACTATTATCAAGCTCACACCTGCAAGTAATATTGGTTCTATATGAAGGATCCCCTTAAGGAGTATCTCTCGAAGAATGGATACAATTACAATCTCTACCATTGTGTCTATTGCGACTCTGTGATATTCGAGATAAATAATCAAAAGCCTCGTTGTCTCCATCAGTATAAATATAAACATGATTTCAGAGATTATATAAGTTATATTGGTCTCATCAATAAGAGACCTCGCCATCAAAAAAATGGTCTTAGAGACAAGGACAAATATAACGATTATAAGGCAGACAATTATAATATCCATAATGAGTTCAACATATCTTCTTACAAGATCATGGATCCAGAAATAAAATGGTACAATCTTCTTATTCTGGTACTCCTTCTCTGTCATGCACTCTCCTTTGCCAGACAAACCTCTTTTTTAAGAAGCCTTAACTCTTCTGAGCTCAGTTGTCTTACCTCTCCCTGCTTCAGTGAACCAAGTTTCAATCCATTAATCGCTGTCCTTTTAAGTTTAATAACTGGATGGCCAATCTTTTCAAACATCCTTCTGACCTGCCGTTTTCTTCCCTCATATATTGTTATTTCCACCCATGAATTATTTTCACTATATCTCACGAGCCTAACCTTTGCAGGTAATGTAAGGCCCTCTTCGAGCCTTATCCCTTGCCTAAGTTTCTGAAGATCTTTATCTTCAACCCTTCCCTTTATTTTTACAAGATAAGTCTTTGGTATCTTCTTTGATGGATGAAGTATGGAATAAGCCAGCTCACCATCATTTGTAAGCAACAGAAGACCCTCTGAATGATAATCAAGCCTGCCCACAGGGTATATCCTGTAGGGAATCCTCTTTATAAAATCCTTTATAGTTAGCCGGCCTTCAGGGTCATAAAGGGTTGTAACAACTTGAGGTGGCTTGTTCATAATAAAATACACCTTTGGTTCAGGCCTCAAAAGGAGTTTTCCATCTACTTTTATATGGTCAACCTCTGGATCAGCCTTCATGCCGAGGGTAGCTACCTGGCCATTTACAGTAACCCTACCCTCAAGGATAAGCTCTTCAGCCTTCCTTCTTGAGGCTATGCCCATCTCCGATAAAATCTTCTGCAGTCTTATATCTGGCATATAGAATTATAATTTTACCACAATCATGTTTCTTTTTATATCCGTCCCCGGTAGAGCTCTCTCCACTAAATCAATTTCTAAGGCCTCTTTCAGTTCCTTTGCTTCAGCAATTTCTTTATAAGCCTCTGGCCCTTTATTAAGAATAATTATCCCTCCTTCTTTGAGTATAGGCCTGCTAAATTTTATTATCTCTCTCAATTTAAAGACAGCCCTTGAAACCACTGCATCTACCTTAAGAGAGGTCACCTCCTGAACCCGCTGGGGATGAACCTCAACTCCTGAAAGATTAAGCTTGAAAATCAAATACTTCAAAAAGGCAGCCCTTTTCCTTGAAGGTTCTATAAGGTGCATTACGAGGTCAGGTCTCACAATCTTCAGAACAAGCCCCGGGAATCCTCCTCCGCTTCCAACATCAGCAACAGATATATGCTCTTTAAGAAAAGGAAGATAAAGAAGGGAATCAAGAAAATGTTTTTCTATAATATCCTTTTCATTTTTAAGAGAGGTTATATTATATGTCCTGTTCCACTTCTGAAGTTCCTTGAGATAGAAAATGAACTTTTTAATTAACCCCTCATCCACCTCAATTCCGAGAAACTCGAGTCCAGCTGTTAAAAGTCCTTTAATGAGGGCTATATCTTTTGGTGGCGAATTAACAGTATTTTCTTTTTGAGAACATGAATTATTCATGTGTTACACATCTGTCCAAGATAAGTCTTAAAAGGGCATGAGGCCAAAGAACAGGCTACAG
>DAISHO010000224.1:0-3903 GCA_036822495.1 Thermodesulfovibrionales bacterium | reverse complement strand
TTGATAACCTCATTATACCCTAATAAAATAATCCTGTCGCTTCTTTTGTGTTTTTAAGGCCTTATGCCTATTTTAAAAGCCCCTTTCAATTTGTTTTGGACAGCAGTGTGAAAGCATATTATTTCAATGGAAGAGGTTTTATACCTTTAAGCTTTGCCTCAGAATCAATAAGAAATGTACCCTGACTTACAACTTTTTCACCCTGTCTCAGTCCTTTAAGAACCTCCCTCATGCCATCAGAACTAATTCCAAGTAGGACCTCCCTTGGTTCAAAGGTCTCTTCATCTACCTGGACATAGACAACACTCCTAAAGCCTGTATCAATCACTGCATCTTCAGGAATGGCAAGCCTTTTGCCAAGAGAGATATTTATATAAACCTCGGTAAACATCCCTGGCTTTAATATCCCTTCTTTGTTTGGTACAACAAACCTTGCCTTTAATGTCCTCGTTGAAGGATTTACCTCTGGATAAAGATAGTCTAAATCTGCCATATATGTATTGGATGATGAACTCAGTCTGATCTCTGCCCTTTTGAGGTCTTTAATAAACACTATGTCAGGCTCATATATCTCTGCTATAACCCAGACCTGACGGAGGTCAGCAACATCAATAATCTTCTCCCCTGGCATTATCCTTGAGCCCTCAACAACATATTTTTTTATTACATAACCATCAGCCGGGCTAAGGATGGTCAATCTTCTGAGGGGTGTGCCTGTCTTTTCTATCCTCTCTATCTCGGACTCAGGGATATCCCATAAAAAGAGTCTTTCCTTTGCTGCCTTTACAATCCTTTCTGCATCCCTTATAGCTATCTCAGAACCTGTCTCTTTTGCCTTTTTAAGGTACTCAAGACTTGATATGAATTCTTCCTGAGTTGAGAGAAGCTCAGGGCTGTATATCTCAGCAACAGGCATACCTCTTTTTACATACTGGCCTGTATAGTTTACATGGAGTCTTTCTATCCATCCTTCAAATTTTGTATTTATTGTGTAAAGAAGCCTTTCGTCATACTCAACAGTGCCCACAGTCCTTATGGTCTTTTTCATGACAATGGGTTTGACTGTATAGGTCTTTATACCTCCAATCTTTTGCTGCTCTCTGGAAAGCTCCAAAGAAGGCCTTTCCTCCGCGGAAGAGCTGGCAGTGAGAAGAAAGAAGAAGACCGTAGCAATAAGGTACAGGATGGCAAAATAAGTCCATAGAAAGCCTTCAGCCTTGTGGGAAGCCCTTATAATTGAATTTAGAGACAACTTATCTATTACCCTCCTTTAAGGAAGACAGGGGTCTTCCAATAAGTCTTTCAAGACTTGCTAATGCCTTCTGCCTCTCTGTGACTTGAAGCCAGTACATGAGTTTATAATCAAGAAGGGAATTTAATGCCTTTATAACCTGAACAAGCTCAATCCTGCCAGCCCTGTAGGATGATATATTTGCCTCAAGACTCTGCTCAGCCTTTGGTATAAAGGTCTTTTTATAAAGTTCCAGAAGCTCCTCTGATGCCTTAATCATGGAGAGGATATCCAGAGCTCTTGAAGCCACCATCTGTCTCGTTGCTTCAAGTTCATGATAAGCCTCATCCCTTTCAGAGGACTTTTCAAGGATAGCCATTCTCTGTTTAGACCTGTAAAATAAAGGTATGTTCAGAGTGACTGTAAGGCCCCACATGTCTTCGTAGGGCTCTGGTTTTAAGGATATTGTGCCTGTAAGTATTATGTCAGGATAGTACTCAAGGCGAGCTTTCTGATACCTGAGGTCCTTTGCCTCAAGGAGTCTTTTCTTTTCCTTGATATCTGGTGAATCCTCTATTGAATTCTTTAGAGATTCCTGGTTAATCTCTATCCTTTCAGGAATCAATTCCTCGGGTCTTCCAAGGGGAAGAGCTGGCTCCCTGCTTATAAGGGAATTTATCATTGCCTGAAGGGATTCTATCTTCTGTCTGAACATTATCTTTTCCTGAAGGGCCATGTATCTTTCTGTCTGGGCCATGGTGAGGTCTCCAAGGGGTGCCATGCCTGAGGAATATCTTTTAGAGGCTATCTCCTCTATGAGCTCAAAGAGCTTGAGCTTTTCCTCTATAATGTCAAGACCTTTCCAGGTATAGTAGAGTTCGTAATATCTTATCTTTAGCTCTTCAATTACAGAAAGTCTTGTCTTTTCATAAAGCTCATATACTGCCTCTGATTCCCGTGTTGAGGCTTTTTTCTGGAGGGATAACTTTCCTGGCCAGGGAAATGTCTGGGAGGCTGAGATCATCCATCTCGAGCCTGGCATCTCTCCATAGGTATATCTGTTCCATCCCTCATTTTCATACCCTATCATGACCATTGGATCAGGAAGGGCATCTTCCTGGGGGATACGGTATCTTGATGACTCAATCCTCGCCTTTGCCATTACTATCTCGTGATTCTCTTTGTTTGCCCTCTCTATAAGGGAATTAAGTTTTAGAACAGGATAGAGGTCCTCATCTCCTGCCTCTGAGGAGGGGGTCTGTTTTACTGTTACCTCGCTCCCAGCTGTTACTTCAGCTCCAAGAAGGAATACTACCAGTGTCAGGATGAGGACCCCTTTCAATTCTTACCTCACATCGATGTTAAATTTGACTGTATAACTTTTGTCAGGTTTTTTGATCTTAATAGCAATATTCCATGGTCCTGACATACTCAGGTCCATGGTGGCTACATATTCCTTTCCTTTGAGGGTGGCATCTGTTTTGTAATCCATTGGTGGCATTCCCGGCATTGCTGGCATGGAATACTGGACTGTCACATTGGCATCTGTTACAGGTATATTGTCCCTGGTTATGAGGATAGTAATATTGTTTTTCCCTACAGCAGGTGGATTCTTGTCTATCCTTGCTATTACCTCATATCCATCCACAGCCTTTTTTACCTCATACTCTTTAGCGTAGGCAATACCTGCAACAATTAGAATACTAAGGACTATGAGTATTAACCTTTTCATCTTTAAAACCTCCTAATCTTTTGAATTCTCTATGGGCGTCTCCCATTTTATAGTTAAGCCCTAAGGGCCTTTCTCTTTTTACACTACCATATAAATTTGAAGAAAATTTGAAGAAGTACAAAACTGGTCTTCTGGCTTTATCTCATCTGTTATAATAAGTTATGTTTTCCCTTTATCAGATAAGATGGCAGGACATACTTGATATCCTTATTATTGCCTTTATTGTCTACAGGTTTCTCCTTTTTTTTAAAAGGGGTAGCAGGGCAGGAAGGATTATCATAGGTATTGTGATACTCCTCGCAGGCTCTCTCCTTTCAAGAACCTTTGGACTCTATACAATGGACTGGCTTTTTCATAATTTCTGGAGCCAGATTGTTATTGCCCTCATAATAATATTCCAGCCAGAGATCAGGAAGACCCTTGCCCAGATGGGGGGCTCACCAATATTCGGTCTTACCTCTGCAGAGGAGATTAAATCAGTAGATGAGATAGTGAAGGCTGCAGTTAATCTTGCTTCACGAAAGATAGGTGCCCTTATTGTTATTGAAAGGGAGATATCTTTAAAGGATTATATTGAGATTGGCATACCCCTTGACGCAAAGGTCTCAAAGGAACTTCTTGTGAGTATCTTTCATCCTGCCTCTCCCATGCATGATGGTGCGGTAATCATAAGAGGTAACAGGGTTGTGGCAGCGGGTTGTTTTCTTCCCCTTGCCCTTGGTGCAGAGATAAGCAAGACCTATGGAACAAGACACAGGGCGGGCATTGGCTTAAGTGAAGAGACAGATGCTGTTGTGATAATAGTTTCAGAAGAGACGGGTCAGATATCTGTTGCAATAAAAGGAAGGCTCGAAACCCATCTTGATCTCGGTACCCTCAGGGACCTCCTCACAGACCTCTTTTCAGCAAAGGGGGATTTAAGGCGGAGATGAGAGGACTT
>DAISHO010000223.1:0-3938 GCA_036822495.1 Thermodesulfovibrionales bacterium | reverse complement strand
AATATTTGCACCCTTTCTTATATCTATCCCTACAGGGCATACCTGAACACAGGCCATGCAATCCATACACTCCTCCTGTCTTCTTTTATCAAAGGCGATTATCAGGGTTCTGTTATCAAAGAGCATGCCCTGCATCTTTGCATAAGGGCATACAGTAGCACAGAATCTCCTTCTAACAAGGGTGAAATCGAGGAATATAATTACCGTGAGGACTATCCAGAATCCCCATATCACCTTTCCGAGTTCCCATGCCATTAGTCTCTGGAGGAATTCATAGGGAGAAACAAAATACCAGATAAGGGTTGCTCCAATAAAGATGCTCAGTAGAAATACCCCTCCATAGGCTGATGCTCTATATACAAAGCCCTTTCTTAATGACCTTTCAAAAAATACTGTAAGGTCACTTATCACTGTCTGAGGACAGAGCCATCCGCACCATATCCTTCCAAACATTATTGTGACAGAGACTATAAGGAAGGTCAAAAAGAGGGTTGCCACAAGGACGATGAAGAACTCATCCATCCAGAAGGTCTTTCCAAAGAAATAGAGCTTCAACTCAGGAACATCAAACCTGAGGGCACTCTCTCCATTAATTTTTAAAAAGGGGAGGCCAGGAAGGAGAATCGCATGGATAATCCTTGCAATCCTCCTCCATATAGCAAAAGGGAGGACAGTCTTCCTCCCTTTTGAATCCCCTATTTGAACTTCTTTATGTATCAAATATGAATTTCCTCAGCTTCTTATAGCACCCTAATCATCATCGAGCATCCTGTATTTTGGCTCTTCTACCTTCTTGTGCCTTTTCTTCGAATAATAGAATATTATTGTCATAGCTAAGGCTACAACAAGGCCCAGGCCAAAGAGTAGATAAAGTGTTCCTGTCAATTCTTCTTCATAGAGAAAAGAAGATAGAGGATCCCTACGACAGCAAGGCTCGTAAAACCTATTGTTGCAACAATTGTGATATCCATAGGGTCCCCCTTACTTTTTCTCCATCTGTTCAATTAATGCCTTCTCCTGAGACCATCCGCTTATACCAGGTGTGTAAGATACGAAGTAGTAGATACCCCAGAGGATCAGTGCCCAGAAGAGTATGAGCCATCCAACAGGGATCTTTCTATTTATGGTCTCTTCATTCTCAAATTCCTTTAAGCTATCAAGTTCTTCAGCCATAAAACACCTCCTGATTTATTTTTTCTGAAGTGTTCTGATATAGGCAACAACTGACCATATATCGTCCTTGCTCAATATCTGGGAGAAAGGAGGCATACCACCTTTACCTGTTCTCCCCTCTTCAACCATACCAGGAGTAGTTCCATTATTAATAACCTCAAAGTAGTCATCATCAGGGAGGTCACCTTTAACATAGAAGAATATATCATCTGCAAGGCTCGGTCCTATATCACCCTGTCCTTGAGCACCGTGGCATACAGCACAGTGCATCTCGTAAAGCTTTTTACCCTTAGCAATTGCCTCGGGCTTTCCAGCCATGGGATTTGGAATATGCTCCTTCTCAACTGCGGGTGCAGCAACAGTAACAGGCATCTTCTTCACAGCAGTCCCTATTACCTGAAGATAGGCCACTATGGCATCCATCTCTGTCTTATCCTTCAATGCCTCTATTTCTTCCTTTGTATAGGGAAAACCAAGGGCCTTCATGTGCCTTTCTACCTCTTGAGGGTCGAGTTTCCTATCCTTCAAGAAGGCATAAGAAGGCATATTTGATTCCTTGAAGAATGCCCTCGGATTTTCCATATGTCTGTAATGCCATGCATCAGGATATTTTCCGCCAATCCTTGCAAGGTCTGGTCCTGTCCTCTTTGAACCCCATAGAAATGGATGGTCATAGGCAAACTCTCCTGCCTTAGAATACTCTCCATACCTCATAACCTCAGCCTTCAAAGGCCTTACTGTCTGGGTGTGGCAGTAAAAACATCCCTCTCTCTGATAGATATCCCTTCCTGCTAACTGGAGGGCTGTATAGGGCTTGAGGTTTTCGAGCTTTGGATGCATCTCAGGCCTGAGCATTGGATAGAGCATTGTAACTATTGTCCCTATAAGGACAACGACTGTTGCGAGTATGGCAAATAATACTGGGTTTCTGTGAAGTTTATCATGAAGTCCGGCCATCTTTCACCTCCTATGCCCTTGCCCTTCGGGCAGTCATGTAAATGTTATAGATAAAGAAGAGCATGCCAATTGTGAATATTATTCCCCCAAGGGTCCTCATCTCCCAGAATGGATAGTTCTTGGCGATTATCTCCACCATGGTATATTTGAGGCTTCCATCAGGGTTTACTGCCTTCTGAAGGGCTCCCTGCTGAATTCCTGTTATCCACATGGTGATGGAGAATATCAATTGCCCTATGAGAACGAGCCAGAAATGGATATTTGCAATCTTTACGCTGTAGATTTCTGTATTGTAAATCTTCGGGATTATGTAGTATATGGATGCAGCAACCGTCATGGTGACCCATCCCATCGTTCCCATATGCACATGGCCTGGAACCCAGTCTGTGTAATGAATAAGCTGGCTAACAATTCTCAATCCCTGTGTTGGTCCCTGAACAGTCTGGAGTCCATAAAAGGTTATTCCAAGGATAAAGAACTTTGTAAGGTAGCTGTTCTTTGCCTTATCCCAGTCCTGTCCAACAGTGTAATAACCATTGACAACAGAACCCCAGGATGGGGCAATCAGAAACATGGTAAATATTATCCCAAGGGTCTGGATCCAATCAGGAAGTGGTGTATAGACGAGATGATGGGCACCTGTCCAGAGATAGGCAAAGACGAGGGACCAGAAGGCTATTATAGAGAGCCTGTGGCTATAAATAGGTAGCCCTGTTGATTTCGGAAGAAAGTAATAGAACATGGCAAGTATTGGTGTAGTGAAGACAAATCCAACAGCATTATGACCATACCACCACTCCACATTCGCACTGTTTACACCAGCAAAGAGGTGATAAGATTTCAGAAGCCCTGCAGGTATGGAGAGGTTATTAATAATATAAAGAATCGCAACAGCAATAACAGATGCTATTATATACCAGAGGGATATATACATCTGCTCCTCTTTCCTTTTGAGGATCGTGCCGAATATATTAATAGCAAACATAACCCAGAGGACAACCACTCCAATATCAAGGGGCCACTCAAGCTCTGCATACTCCAGTGACTGGGTATACCCTGCGAGAAGGCTCAAGGCTGCAAGGGCGATAGCTGCGTTAAATAGATATAACTGAAACCTTGCGAGTTTTGGGAATAAGAGAGGTCTTCTGCAAAGTCTCATTGTGATGTAATAGAATATACCGAAGATAGCACCAACTCCTAAGCCAAAGGCAAGGCCATTGGTGTGAACAACCCTCAATCTTCCAAAGGTGAAATAGGGCGGCAGGTTTGCATTTGGATGCCACATCTGGATAGATATCCAGAGGCCTATCAGGATACCCACAACACCCCAGAAGATAGAGGAATAGATGAAACCCTTTACCGTCTGGTAATCATACCGATAATCATCCATATCCTTCCCCCTTTGTATGAGATTATAGCCTCTACTGAGGCATTAATTAAATTCTATCATGATCATGTATCCCTATCAATTTAACTATTATTTTGCCACTTAAAATTATACAGGATAAATATAATCCTATTTATTGAAAAAAGTCAAGTCTTCATATTAGCTCAAAATAGACTCGTGGAGTAAGAATGGTAGGGTAGATTTTTTTATAAAAAATATGTAAAAATAAAAAACTTCTTTTGACTGGTATAACCAGAAAAATAAATTTCAGGAGGTATGGCCATGTATCTTGTAAAGGTAGACATTGCAAAATGTGAGGGCTGTGAGGAGTGTGTGAATGTATGTCCTCAGGGTGTCTTCAGAATGGTTGATGGTAAGTCAGACCCATACCAGACAAGCGAGTGCGTTTTCTGTGAGAGCT
>DAISHO010000222.1:0-3955 GCA_036822495.1 Thermodesulfovibrionales bacterium | reverse complement strand
CATGAGAGGTTATTTAACAAGTTACATTAAGGAGTCGCCTTTTGTGCTTTTTAGGGATGGCGTAAGTAATAGTTGGCCTTATGCCCCTTTTAAGATTTATCTTAGACAGGTGTTGGGTATAATAATTAAAAAGAAAGGCTTGAAGGTAAAAGGATGACCATAGCAACTAATATTACAAAAGTTCTTATAGAGCTTACAGGTGAGCCGAGGATAGAGCTTGCCATTTTAGATGCGGTTGAACACAGGATTGAAAAATTAGAAAAAAAGAATCGAAGGATACACAAAAATATTAAATGAAATTAAATGAATGCATTCGAATATGCAAAATATGGTATAGGACTATGCGCAAACTATCCTTTGATTAAATCAATAGAAATCATTCTTCTTGATGAGCCTATCCTCAAAATAAAGGCAACGGTTAATGATCATATATTTATACAATGCTCAAACAAAGAAATATTCTTTTGCACTTATTAAAGAAAACAAAAGAATTTTTGGCATGGATAATACAAAAGGATGGCATGTACATCCCTTTGAAAATCCTGATTCTTATTTACCTGCTGATGATATAAATCTTTCTATATTCTTAAGCTTCATCAATAATGAAAAAGACAAATGGTTATGAAATAAATTTAAAAGGCTATCTCCTCATTGCCTTCTTTTTTATATTCTCTTGTTCTGAAGAACCAAAACAGGACATGTGCGTTCTCGAAAAAGGCCCATGTGTTAAGGTTATCGACTCAATAGAGGTGCTCTTATCAGCAGAGCCCTTGCCTCTTCAGGCATTCAAAGAAACGACCTTTATTGTCCAGATAAAAGGGAAAGAGGTCAAACCTCCTGAAGAACTCATCCTTGACCTCACCATGCCAGGGATGTATATGGGAAAGAATCAGGTAGTATTAAAGAGGCATGGAGTCGCAGAAGGAGAAAAAGGAGCTCTCAGATACATAGGTAAAGGAATAATACCCCGATGTCCGAGTGGAAAGACCCTCTGGGAGGCAAGAGTGATAATACCAGAAAGAGGCACTGTAGCCTTCAGGTTCCATGTTAAATACTGATTCTGTATATATCCTCATATTCCTTTCAGGTCTCCTGGGTGGAATAGGTCACTGTATAGGCATGTGTGGACCCCTTATCGCCACCTATACAATCTCTATAGGCCTTTCTCCCTTTGATAGATTAAAGCCCCATCTTATGTATCACTCAGGAAGACTCATGAGTTATGGACTCATAGGTGGAGCGATGGGATTCTCAGGCTCTTTTGTCTCAACCATCAAGGGCATTCAACATATCCAGTCAATAGCAATGGCAATAGCAGGCATTGTAATGGTAATTATGGGAGCATCTATAACAGGGCTGACGAGGAGGTTAAAGAGCAGGCTTAAGCTGAAGACCAAAAAAGTCAATAATCAAGAGTCATCAGTCCATAGTTCTACTTCAGCCTTCAGCCTTCAGCCTATAGTCTATCTGTTAGAACATGGCAGTCCCTTTCCCCTTGGACTTATAAATGGGCTCATTCCATGCGGTCTTTCCTACACTGCTTTTATTGCTGCAGCAGGCCTTGGTGCAGCTGAAAAAGAACCATTAGTAGGTTTTTTTAAAGGCCTTCTCCTCCTCCTTATATTCGGCATCGGAACCACCCCAGGTCTTTTTCTTATCAGCTGGATGAGCCTAAGGGGGGCTACACTTCTAAGGAAAAGGCTCTATAATCTGGCAGGCCTGTTTATGATTGTATCTGGTTTTATATTCCTATGGAGGGCGATAAAGACATGAAAAGGACCTGTGCCCATTGTCTGGGAGAGATAAGAGACGATGAGGCTCTCTATGATGAGATAGATGGCAAAAGTCTTGTATTCTGCTGCACAGGATGTAATGCCATTTACAGGATTATCCACGATGCTGGTCTTGAGCAATTCTATGAAAAGAGGCTTAGCTGGAGGCCGGGAAGACCTGAGATATCAGAAGTAAATCCCGAGGATTTCACAGATTATATAAGAAAAGTTTCCGATAACGAGGCCGAACTGGAATTTCTTGCATCAGGGATAAGGTGTGCCTCCTGTATATGGCTTATAGAGCACCTCTTGAAAAAGACCGATGGAGTCATTGATATCAGGATTAATTATGCAACTCACAGGGCAAGACTGAGATGGGTGCCTGAAAAGATTGGCCTTGATGAGATATTAAGAAGGGTCTCATCCCTTGGATATACGCCAAGACCAGCTCTGGCAATAGAGGCAGAAGAGGAAATGAAAAGGGAAAAGAGGGACCTCCTTATAAAGCTCGGCACTGCCTCATTCTTTACAATGCAGTTGATGATCTACACAGTTGCCCTTTATGCTGGATATTTTCAGGGTATTGAAGAGAATCTAAGGAAGCTCTTTCAGTGGATAGCCTGGGCCCTTGCAACACCTGTTATGTTTTATTCAGGTTTTCCATTTATAAGAAACGCCATAAGGGGGTTCAAAAACAGGACCCTCAATATGGATATCCTCATATTCCTCGGCTCCTTCAGTGCCTATGCCTATAGCATTGCCATAATATTTCTCACCACCACACCAATTGTCCCCTTCACCTATTTACCTGTAAAAACAGAGGTATATTTTGACACCTCAGCTATGATAATAACCCTCATACTCCTTGGAAGATTCATTGAGGCTGGAGCAAAGCTAAAGGCAAGCTCAAGCCTGCAGACACTCCTGAGCCTCCAGCCCCAGAAGGCAAGGCTCCTTAAGGATGAAGAAGAGGTCATTGTCTCTGTAAAGGAACTTAGAGAGGGTGATCTTATAGTGGTAAAACCAGGAGAGAAGATACCTGTAGATGGTCTGGTTATTGAAGGCTCCTCAGAGGTTGATGAAAAGATGCTCACAGGTGAATCCATACCAAGCCTTAAGACTGCTGGCTCTCAGGTCTTTTCAGGCACTATAAATATCAATGGCAGGCTTATCATAGAGACCAAGTCTGTAAAGGATACACTTCTTGGAAAGATAACCCAGGCAGTCCTCGATGCCCAGACAAAGAGGCCTGAGATACAGACCATAGCAGACAAAGTTGTGGCCGTCTTTGTTCCAGGCATAGTCTTCTTAAGTCTCCTTACATTCCTTTACTGGTATCTGAATAAGGACACAACAACAGCCATAATGAATGCTGTCTCTGTCCTTGTGATAGCCTGTCCCTGTGCCCTCGGGCTTGCCACCCCTCTTGCCATTCTCATAAGCTCCAGCTCCCTCTACTCCACTGGCATTATCCTTAAAGACGGGACTTTAATAGAAAAGGTTTCAAGGGCAAATATAGTATGTCTTGATAAAACAGGCACCCTCACAGAGGGAAGACCAGCATTAATCGATATTATTGCCTATGAAGGCTCAAAAGAAGAACTCCATCTCATAGCTGCATCCCTTGAAAGTGCCTCAGAACATGTCGTGGCAAGGGCGATAACAGAGGTCAGATATCAGAAATCAGAGCTTAAGGAAAAGTTTATTCCTAAGAATCTGACTTCCGATTTCCAGTCCTTTGCAGGGATGGGTGTAAAAGGTAAGGTAAGAGGCTCTGAGGTCATTATAGGAAACAAGAGATTCCTTGAGCTTTCAGGTATTGAAATAAACGAGAGCCAGAAGAAGGACCTTGAGAGATATGCTGAGAGGGGATATACTGTTGTTGGTATGGCTATGGATAAGAGATTGAAGGCATGGTTTGTGATAGCAGACAGAATCCCTTCATCAACCTTTGAGGCAATAAAAGAATTGAAAAAGATGAATAAGGAGATAATTCTCCTTACAGGAGACCAGAAAAGGGTTGCTGAAGAGGTTGCCAGTAAACTAGGAATAGAAAAGGTGTATGCAGAGGTCCTTCCAGTTGAAAAGGCAGAGATAATAAAAAGGCTTAAGACTTTTACAGGCTACAGGCGACAGGCCACAGGCTATAGAGTTTTCCCTAATATCCTCAAGCCTGTAGCCTG
>DAISHO010000221.1:0-4005 GCA_036822495.1 Thermodesulfovibrionales bacterium | reverse complement strand
CACCAATATACATTATCTCAAAATGCAACTAAATATTCAAGAAAAAAATTAAGGTTGTTGAATTTTCCCAAAAAAAGATTTATCCTATTACATGGAACAGAAAAGGCTCATTGAGGAAGCAGAAAAGTACCTGATGAATACCTACAGGCGGTATCCTGTGGTATTGAGAAAGGGCTCAGGAGTCAGGGTTTACGGAATTGATGGAAAGGAGTATCTTGATTTCGTTGGTGGCATAGCCGTCAATATCCTTGGCCACTGCCCAAGAAAGGTCGTTATAGCGGTACAGAAACAGGTTCAAAGGCTCATTCACTGCTCAAATCTCTACTATATAGAACCACAGATAAAACTTGCAAAGCTCCTCGTTGAAAACAGTTTTGCTGATAGAGTCTTTTTCTGCAATTCTGGTGCAGAGGCAAATGAAGGGGCAATAAAGCTTGCGAGAAAATTTGCAAAGGAATACCTTTCACCTGATAGATTCGAGATCATAACCTGCCACGGCTCTTTTCATGGAAGGACCTACGGAGCCCTCACAGCAACTGCTCAGGAAAAGTTTCATAATGGTTTTTCTCCACTGCTACCCGGTTTTAAATATGTCCCTTTTAATGATATAGATGCTCTTAAAAAGGCTATTGATAAAAATACCTGTGCGATTATGCTTGAGCCTATTCAGGGAGAAGGAGGAGTTAGAGTCCCTGACAAAGATTATCTTAAAAAAGTCAGAGAAATCTGCGATGAAGCAGGTATCTTACTTATACTTGATGAGGTTCAGACAGGCATGGGCAGGACAGGAAAGCTCTTTGCCCATGAACATTTTGGCATTACACCCGACATTATGACTCTTGCAAAAGGACTCGGTGCTGGTATGCCCATAGGCGCCCTCCTTGCCACAGAAAAGGTTTCGAAGGCCTTTACACCTGGTAGCCATGCCTCTACATTTGGTGGAAATCCTGTAGTCTGTGCTGCAGCTATTGCCACCATTGAAACTATATTTGAAGATGGCTTCATCATTGACAATGTTCAAAGAATGGGAAGATACTTCATGGACAGGCTTAATAGCCTTAAGCAGGAATTTCCTGATATAATAATCTCTGTAAGGGGAATGGGCCTCCTGATAGGGATGGAGCTTCTAAGGGATTGTTCTGATATTGTAAATGCCTGTCTCGGGAAAGGCCTTCTTATAAACTGCACAGCAGGCAATGTCCTGAGATTCACCCCACCATTTACTGTACAAAAAAAAGATATAGATCTGTGCATAGAAATACTTGAGGAGGTCATTGCAGGGCTGAGATGAAAAGGGACTTTTTAAGAGTACTTGATCTGAGTTCTGATGAGCTTTCAGGCATCATCATAAGGGCAATTGAGCTCAAATCAGGGATAGACAAGCTCAAATGCCCCCTTATTGGAAGATCTATAGGAATGCTCTTTGAAAAACCCTCAACAAGAACCAGAGTGTCCTTTGAGGTTGGCGTATATCAACTGGGCGGTCACCCTGTCTATATGACACCATCAGAATTACAACTCGGTCGAGGGGAGACCATAGAGGATACAGCAAGAACGCTCTCAAGATATCTTGACGCAATAGTCATAAGGACATTCAGTCACGAAAAACTTATGAGATTTGCAGAAGTAGCCACCATACCTGTTATCAATGGATTGAGTGACCTTCACCATCCCTGTCAGGCCCTTGCAGATCTCATGACCATTATGGAGAAAAAAGGCAAACTTAAAGGTCTGAAACTCGCCTATATCGGAGACGGAAATAATGTGGCAAACTCCCTTATAGAGGCTGCTGCTATTTCTGGGATGAATATAACAATAGCCTGCCCTGAAGGATATGAACCCGACGGAGATGTCCTTGAAAGGGCAAGACAGCTCAGCTCCTCGGAGATTGTTATAGTGCGGGACCCTAAGGAGGCTGCGGGGATGGCCCATGTCCTCTATACGGATGTATGGGTCAGCATGGGTCAGGAGAAAGAGGCAGAGGAAAAGAAAAGACACTTCAAGGGATACCAGATAAATAGGTCATTACTACAATGTGCAAGCCCAGATGCCATTGTAATGCATTGTCTTCCAGCGCATAGAGGTGAAGAGATTTCTGATGATGTTATCGATAGTCCCCAGAGTGTTGTATTTGATCAGGCGGAAAACAGACTGCATGTTCAGAAGGCACTCTTAGAATTTCTGTTACATAAAAAATAAACCTGATGAAAGGTATCCTCTCTGTCATACCCCTTGGAGGCCTTGAAGAGATAGGCCTCAATATGACTGTCTTTCAGTATAACTCTGACATGATAGTCGTTGATGCAGGGCTGATGTTTCCTGAAGAGGATATGCTTGGAGTTGACTTTGTCATACCTGATTTTTCTTATGTAGTTGAAAACAGAGATAAACTCAGGGGAATAATCATTACCCATGGACATGAGGACCACACTGGTGCCCTTCCCTTTTTATTGAAAGAGGTAAATGTTCCTGTGTATGCCACATCACTTACCGCTGGCATGATAAGAGAAAAGTTAAAGGAATCAGGGATCAGGGCAGAGATTTACACTGTTAGACCAAGAGAGAAGATGAATCTTGGCGAGTTTGAGATAGAGTTTATGAGAGTAACCCACAGCATTGTTGATGGAATAGGTCTCGGTATAACCACACCTGTAGGCAGGATAATCCACACCGGAGATTTCAAGCTTGACCCCACACCTGTTGATGGTGAACTCATGGATCTCCATAAATTCACTGAATACGGAGAGAAAGGAACTCTTCTTCTACTCTCTGACAGTACAAATGCTGAAAAGGGAGGCTTTACCTTCTCTGAAAAGGAGGTCAGAAGGGTCTTTGAGGATATATTTGCAAAGACGCATGGAAGAATAATAATAGCGACTTTTGCATCAAACATCCACAGGATACAGCAGGCAATTGATGTGGCTGTTATGTTTGGTAGAAAGGTCTTCCTCTGCGGTAAGAGCATGGTTGCCAATGCCCAGATAGCTCTTGAACTTGGTTATCTTAAGATACCTCCTGGCACCTGGCTGAGAATCGAGGAATTAAATAAGATTAGCGATGATAAGGTTGTTATAATAACAACAGGGTCTCAGGGCGAACCCATGAGTGTGCTTTCAAAGATAGCTACAGGTGAACATAAACATATAAAGGTAAAACAGGGAGACACGGTGATTCTTTCAGCAAAGATGATCCCGGGAAATGAGAGGTCTATCGGGAGGATCATAAACCACCTCTTTAAAAGAGGGGCAGAGGTAATATACGAAAAGGTCTCAGAAGTCCATGTATCGGGCCATGCCTCAAAGGAGGAATTAAAACTGATTCTTAACCTCATAAGGCCAAAATATTTTATGCCCATACATGGTGAATTCAGACACCTCATGTATCATGCAAAGCTCGCTGAGAAGGTCGGCATTCCAAGCGAGAATATCTTTATCCTTGAAAATGGTGAGGTCCTCGAGATTGATGAACAGGGCACTGCAAGAAAAAATGGTCAGGTAAATGCAGGAAGGATATTCATTGATGGAAAACTGATGGGTGATGTAGAGTCAATGGTTCTTCGCGACAGGATGAGACTTGCTCATGATGGGATAGTACTCATACTTCTTGCAATAGAAAAAGCAACGGGAAGGATTGTTACAGGCCCTGAGGTTATTTCGAGGGGATTTATATTTGAAGACACATCTCAGGATATAATTTACAATGTAAGGGATATGGTGACAAAGACTATCCAGTCAATGGAGCACGATATAATCTCTGACACAACTCTTCTTCAGACAAAGATAAGGGACTCATTAAAGAAATATCTCAGGGACACCATGGGCAGAAGGCCCTTGATAATGCCCGTTGTAATGGAGATATAAAATATGGAACTTTCGCGACTGGATAAAGACCCAGCATTAAGGTTTTATAGAAAAAGACTGCTGTCCAAAACAAATTGAAACGGGCTTTTAAAAATAGGCTGAAGTAGGCTACAGGCTATAGGCCATAGGCGATAGGCGGAAGATA
>DAISHO010000220.1:0-4010 GCA_036822495.1 Thermodesulfovibrionales bacterium | reverse complement strand
TTTTGTGCTTTTTAGGGATGGCGTAAGTAATAGTTGGCCTCATGCCCTTTTAAGATTTATTCTGGACAGGTGTGTTTGAATTGATTTAATTAATGAAAAAGATTCTCATAATAGAAGACGATCCTGCCATGAGGCTCGGTATGAGCCACTTCCTGAGGTCTTCAGGTTTCCATGTTTCTGAGCTCCATGAAGGTCTTGGTGTAATGGAACTCCTGAAAAAGGAAAGATTTGATATTGTTATTACTGACCTCAGGCTCCCTGGTATTGATGGCCTCACTGTTTTGAAGAATATAAAAAAGGAGCATCCAGAAATAGGTGTGATAGTTATTACAGCCTTTGCTGAGGTAAAGACTGCTGTAGAGGCCATAAAAGAAGGGGCCTTTGATTATCTTGCAAAGCCCTTTTCCAATGAGGAGCTCCTTTTAGTTGTAGAGAGGTTCTTGAGATTCAGAGACCTTGAGATGGAGGTAAAGAGACTGAGACAGTCCATAAAAGGCACTGGTGACAGACTGATTGGTGAGAGTCCTGTTATGAAGGAGCTCTTTGACAGGATAGAGGCAATAGCAAAGACTGATGTGCCTGTCCTAATTCAGGGTGAGAGCGGAACAGGAAAGGAGCTTGTTGCTAATGAGATCCATTCAATGAGCCTCAGAAAGGACAGACCGTATATAAAGATTAATTGTGCTGCCATTCCTGAAGCCCTTTTTGAATCAGAACTGTTCGGTTATGAAAAGGGTGCCTTTACAGGTGCCTTAGAAACAAGGAAGGGAAAGTTTGAGCTTGCAAGTGGCGGGACTCTTTTTTTTGATGAGATTGGTGATATGCCCTTAGGGCTTCAGGCAAAGCTCCTGAGAGTAATAGAGGAACATTTAGTAACAAGGCTTGGTGGAAGAGAACCTATAAGTGTGGATGTAAGATGTATCTATGCTACAAGTAAGAATCTTAAGGAACTCGTCAGGGAGGGAAGATTCAGGGAGGACCTTTACTACAGGATTAATGTTGTCCCGATAAATATACCTCCCCTGAGGGAGCGAAAAGAGGATATACCCCATCTTATTGATTATTTCCTTGAACATTTTAAATATAAATATTCAAAACAGGACCTTAAACTCTCGCCCTCTGCTTATGAGGCCCTATTGTCTTATAATTATCCAGGTAATGTGAGGGAGTTGAAACACGCCTTAGAAAGAGGTGTGCTCCTTTCAAAGAATGGTATAATCACCATAGAAAACCTTCCAGAGGAATTAAGCAATATCCAGCCCTCCATTAAGAGGTGTTTTTCAAATAACCTTTCCCTTCAGGAATGCCTGAGTTCCCTTGAAAAAACCCTGATTATGAATACCTTAAAGGAGACGGGTGGAAAAAAACTTGAGACTGCAAAGAGACTCGGGATTAGCAGAAAGGTTTTATGGAAGAAACTTAAAATTTATGGAATAGAGCCTTCCTAAAAAGTTTCAAAGTGTTTCTTTGCGGGAACATTCTGGACTTAGTTTTGTTCCCATTGTGGAACATCCTTTCTTCCTGAAAATATAATACCTTGAATATTAAAGAAAATTTTTGCATAGTTTCTGGCATAATTTTTGAATGAATTAGTAATGATTCTTCATTCCCCTTGAGAAAGGAGTCAAGTATATGGAATTAACCATGATTAGTAAACTTTCAATAGGGCAGGGGAAGCCTCCCCACCAATCCTCCATCGGTTACAAGGATTCAAAGACCCAATCAACCTATTATGGCTTTGGGAGGCAGGGAACAGACTCCTTAAAGGGTTCAAAGACCCAGGTGATATGGAGTTCTCCTGTCTTTCCAAATTTAACGGGTAAAACCCGTTTATATAAATCTTATAACATAAATTCTTAGTTGGAGGAGATATGCTGAAGCGGGTAATCTTCGTGGTGGTAGTGAGTATTATCGCATTACTCACTGCGGGTAATAAAACTATCGCCCACCAGAACCACAACCACCAACAGAAACATCAGGATATCAATAGCTGTCTTGAATGTCACAGTAATTCAGCAAAGATGAAGGATATGGGTTTTCCTCAATTCACAGTAAGCGGCGAGGAGGTGCAGAAACAGACAAAGATGCCTGCATCCTGTGCTGATTGCCACCTCGGCGATCCTTCTGACCCGACAAAAGAAGGTGCACACAAGGGATTACTCAGGCTTTATTATGTGAAGTCAAAAGGCCTTCAGGCTGTAACAAGGGATAAACTTGAAAGATTCAAGCCTGAATCCTTAGAACCGAGGGGGAGGGATCCAATGATTGAGCTTCTGCCTTTGATTGAGAAGGAAGGCAAACTCGTAAAAGACCCTGAGGTAAATACCATCTTATTCCATGACAAGGACCCTGAAACCCTTTCTCATAATTACCCTGCCATGGAGAAGACCTGCGGAGTATGCCATCCAAAGCAGGTTGAGGAATTCAAGAAGACCGCAATGGGACACAATGCGAAACAGAGTTCATATAAAACATGGACAGACAAGAAGGGACCCCATAACTGCGGGCCGTGGTTTATAGACAACTATGAGGAAATAGCAAAGAACACCAGCATTCCCTATACAAAGGAGATGGCAAAGATTAACCAGAAGGCATGTAATCAGTGCCATGTGGGTTGCCTTGACTGCCACTACACTCCTAAGAAGAAAGACCCGAATAATCCAGAGATGGGTTCACATACATTCACAAAGACACCGACTCCGCAGACATGCTATGGCGGTGGAAGGGGTTCTTTTTGTCATACAGGGCCTGAGGAAAGAAGAAGAGGTGGTGGGTATATAGGTGGTGATTTTGCAAATCCAAAGGGTGCAGAGCCAGATGTACATTTTTCAAAAGGGCTTCTCTGTATTGATTGCCATGATACGACTGCAAAGGATAAAAAACTCCTGCATGGAGAGGTAAAGAGGCAGGTTGATTGCTCTAAATGTCACGAAAAGGAGACGAAATCCACAACAAAGTCTATCCACAAAAATGTTTCATGTGAGGCGTGCCATATACAGAATGTTGGTGCTTATACAGGCACATTTTGGGGACCTGGAAAGGTTGGTGGCGTTGACACACCGTTCAAAAAATATAACAACTATTACGGTGTTATGAAAGAGCCTATCCTTATTAAAGACCAAAAAGGAAGGTGGATCCCAGTAAAGCCTTATGCAATGGCTGTAATGAACCAGAAGTCTGCTGGTGAGCTCAAACCGGGGCTTGGATGGAGATGGCCTATAAATCTGCCTGACCTTGAAAGGACAGATGATGCCTATGCCTTTGTAGGGCTTCTAAGTGGGATGCCTGAGAATGACAATGCCCTTGCATGGATACAGATGGACAAGATGTCTCATAAATATGGTAAATCAAGGAGCTGCGAAAGCTGCCACACAAAGGACGGGGAACAGCGTCAGGAGGTCCTGTGGAAGTATACAGACCAGGGTGCAGAACCCTTTGAGGGCAAACATACTGTAATAGCCAATAAAAAAGGATTGTTCATAAAGGATATGCAGGCAACTACAGAGATAAAGGTCAAGGAAGGCTGGAAGATTTCAAGCTTTGCGCCATGGTATTACCTGAAGGATAAGTGGGAGGTAAAGGGGGATTTTTCTATCCCTCCTATTAGGGGAAAGGCGGTATACGAAAAAGAGCACAGCAGACCGTAACTTAAATAAAAGGATAAAAATTTTAAAGCCCTTGATTCTAAAAAGGAGTCTAATACAATAAAAAAAATGGATTGTTTAGGAAAGGAGGTGATGTCCCTGAAAAATGTTGAAGTATGAAGCGACCTTGATTAAAATGTTTTAACCAAAAAACAAAAACTAAAGGAGGTGTAAAGAATGGAAGAAAAGCGGAAAGGTTTATTAAATGAGGACTGGCTTGCCTTCTGGATGGCAATAGTGCTTTTTGCCATATCCCTCTTGAGCTTTGCAGGTGTTAATGTTTTTGGATGGATAGTCTCGACAAAGGAATGGACAAAAATTGAGAAGGCTATGGCACCTGTGTCTGCAAAGCTTACACCATTAAAA
>DAISHO010000219.1:0-4016 GCA_036822495.1 Thermodesulfovibrionales bacterium | reverse complement strand
TATCGCCTATGGCCTATAGCCTGTAGCCTACTTCAGCCTATTTTAAAAACCCCTTCCATTTTGTTTTGGACAGCAGTCTTTTATGGTAAAATACCAAAATGCGTTACAGACCGATAAATCTCAAAGGGCTCAGGACTTATAGCATTAAAGAGAGAAGAAGCAAGGTCAGAAAGGAGTTCCTTGCCAGGCCTTACAAGAAGGGTTCATGTCTTTCTGACTTCATTAATACCCTTCCAGATATATTGAAGGCAAAAGAGCTCAGAGAACTTGCAAGGGCAATTGTAGAGGCAAGGAGGGCTCAAAGGCCGGTAGTCCTCGGCATGGGAGCCCATGTTATTAAGGTAGGGCTTTCACCTGTTATTAATGACCTTATAAATAGAGAGATAATTACAGCTATTGCAACAAATGGGGCATGTGTGATTCATGATTTTGAGCTTGCCTATGCAGGCCATACATCAGAGGATGTCCACGAAGAGATTAAAACAGGCATGTTCGGTATGGCAAAGGAAACAGGACTTTATCTTAATAAGGCGATTAAGGAAGGGGCTAAAAAAGGCACAGGTATAGGAAGGGCTGTTGGAGAGCTCATTGAGAAAAAGAGGCTTCCAAACAGGGAGCTGAGTATTTTCCGCACTGCCTATCTTAAGGGCATTCCAGCAACAGTCCATGTGGCAATAGGAACAGATATTATCCACATGCATCCCTCGGCTGATGGTGCTGCCATAGGTAAGGCAAGCCTAACAGACTTCAGGCTCTTCTGCTCAGTAGTTTCAGACCTTGAGGGAGGCGTGTATATCAATCTTGGCTCTGCAGTCATAATGCCAGAGGTCTTTCTTAAGGCTATAACCATTGCAAGAAATCTTGGTTACAGGGTACAGAATATCACTACTGCAAACATGGATTTTATCCAGCATTACAGACCTCGTGAGAATGTCCTTATAAGACCGACCAATCTTGGAGGAAGGTTTTTTGCCATTACAGGCCATCACGAGATAATGGTCCCCTTGCTCGCAGCTATGATTATAGAGGAGATGTAAAGTGGCGAGGTAACAGTGACGATTCCCAGGGTAGATGAAGAAAAATGCATCGGTTGCGGAACCTGCCAGGAGATATGTCCTGCTGTGTTTTTTGTTGATGAGGCAATAGGGAAATCAAGGGTTGTTGATCCTGATGGATGTGAATATGCAGGTTGCTGTGAGGCAGCAGCAGAGAACTGTCCTGTAGGTGCAATCACCCTTGAGGATTAACTACTTCTTCAGGAGCTTCTGCTCGAGGCAGAATTGATAAAGGTCCCTGCACATCTGGAGTCTCTTCAGATATACCTTCTTTGTACTCTCATCATCAAGGGTCTCAATAACTGGCTTTAATCTATCGCATCTTTCAATAAGTGTTTTAAGTTCATCCTCTGTAAGGGCCATGGCGTCAGAGGTCTTTGAACATATATCCTCATATTCCTTCTTCCAGTCCTGTGCATATAATATAGTGGCATAGAAAATCTGAAGCAAGGCAAAAAGAAAAATTAAGGTTATAATCCTCTTCATTAAACTGACCTCCGTATCCTTTTTAATGGCTCATCCCGGGATGGCATCTCTTACAGTCATTCATGGGAAAGGCCACATTTATATGACAGACACCGCAGAACTCTCCCTGAAGTATGCGCGTCATGTAAAAATGTTTTGTTGTCTTCTTCTTGATATTGAAGATATCAGGATGACACATGTTGCACTCAAGCCATTCATTGTGAGGCTTGTGAGGAAAGACTGCCGAAGGTATATTTGACCATTCAGCCTCAAGGACTATCCTCTTACTGAATGTTATGTCTTCAGGTGGTTTAATGTTGAGAAAATGTGCTGGTTTTATCAGGCCATCCCTCATAGCAGAGACCCAGTCTATGCGATTTCCATAAGGAGTCTTTGGAAAATTCTTCAATTCAGCAAACTTTTCCTTTCCATAATCCCTCCTGCCATTATGGCATTTTTCACAATCAGCAGGATTCTCGTGCCCAAAGAGCTCTTTACCATTATGGCAGGCTCCGCAGAACTTACCACTTCTGTTTAATGCCTCTGTTATCTCTGTTGTATTCACCTTCATGTTGAACTCAAGCTCAAAATGGCATACCCTGCAGGTATGTTTTCTTCTGTGAATCCAGTGGGAAAAGGTCACGGGTTTTATGTTGTTCTTTTCTGATGTCCTGTTGATAATTATATTGCCATACTCCTCAGGAGGAGGAAGGGCGGGTAGGTCCCAGAAGGCCCATCCCGTACCAGCAAGGAGAAATAGCAAAATTATTACTGAACCTGTTTTGTATGGCATCTCTGACAATCCAGTAGTGGGAAGGCTACAGAATTGTGACATACACCACAATACTTGCCCTGAAATATATCAACCATGGTGTACTTTGTTGTTCCTTTCTTTACACCGAGGAATATCTCAGGGTGACATCCCTCACAGCCCATCCATACTGTGTGTTTCTTGTGAGAGAAGATAATATCAGGAAGTCCGCTGACCTTTGATTCAAGTGTAAAGTCCTGAGGTCTCTGGAGCTGTGCCTTCTTTATTGATACGCCTTCTATAAAATCAACAGGTTTTATAAGACCATCTGCCTCAGCCTTTTCCCAGTCTATGCCATTACCGAATCTCTCCTTTGGAAACCTCTCAGTGAATTTATAGAAATCATATTCCTTCTTTACATTCTTGCCATAGGAGTGGCAGCGGTCACATCTCTTGAAGTCTTCTTTTGAAGGATTCTTTGAGCAGGCCTCAAAGACCTTTCTGCCCTCTACCTCTGTCCTACCATTGTGACATGTTCCGCAGTAATAGCCCCTCATGTTGTCAGCAGCCTTTATTCCTGTTCCACCAGCCTTCATTGCAAAGGCAATGTCCACATGGCAGACCCTGCAGGTAAACCTTGCCCTGTGAAGCCAGTGGTCAAATTCCACTGGTGCAAGCCCTGCATTTTCAGAATAATTGTTGATAACAACCTTGCCATAGTCATGGGGTAGAGGTCTCTTTTTCTTTACACCTGTCTGGGCTATGGCAAGACCTGTTATTAACAGACCAGCCACAAAGATAATACATAGTAATTTAACCCTCTTCATAATATTAATACCTCCTCCATACTTTTTAATAAGGATAGTAAAAAATAGCCTTTCTGTCAAGAAAACCGAATTTTAAAAATTAATATTTAAGTTAATAAATGGATAGCAAGCGTATTCCCTGAGGTTTACCAAAACAGAAGTCGTATATCGGGAGTCGGAGGTCAGATTCTGAGGAATAAATTTTTACTTAAACTCTGATTTCTGACCTCTGACATCTGATTTCTGATATCTGAGCTCTGTGGCATGCCACAGGGAATCTTCAATTGGCAAAATGGATTAGTTGCATAGTTGCGAATTTTAGAAATAATTGTTATAATAAAAAGGCTTCGCCCTATAATTTTATTAAACTGGAGGTATAGATATGGAGAAAAAGAAGATGGCTATTGTTGCAGGAAGTGGTTCCCTTGATAAGGCCTATGCAGCCCTGGTCATAGGGACTACAGCAGCCACCCTCGATGCAGATGTAAGGATATTCTTTGCCTTTGGTGGTTTAAATATCCTCCATAAGGAGCTTAACAAAAAGATACCTCCTCCACAGGGTATGGAGGTACTGCCTGAACTTATAAAAAAGATGAATTGGGGAACTATTCCTGAGATGCTCCAGATGGCAAAGGATGCAGGCGTGAGGCTTATTGCCTGTTCTGCCACCCTGCAGATGCTTGGATATAAAAAGGAAGACCTTGTAGATGGTGTGGAGATAGCTGATGCAGACAAATTCGTAGAGTTTGCCCTTGAGGCTCAGAGCAGCCTCTTCATATAATCCTCCCCCTCTTTATAGCTGGGGTTGAAAGTTTCAACCCCAGCCCTTTTTAACTCAAAACTAATCACTTCATCAACCTTGTGCTGAAAGCAAAGATGCGCTCTTTTTTGTCCGAACCCTTTCAAAATTGTTAAAATCAATTCATGCAGAAATCAATC
>DAISHO010000218.1:0-4022 GCA_036822495.1 Thermodesulfovibrionales bacterium | reverse complement strand
TCAACTTGCTCAGCTTATAGAGGCAGGTCCTGAAAAAGTAAGATTTGTCCTCATCGATTCAAGGCCAGCTCCAAGATATCATGAGGGACATATCCCTGGTGCTATATCCATTTATGATGCTGAGTTCGATAAGCATGTTGAGAAACTTCCAAAGGATAAGGATACACTCTTAATCTTTTATTGTGGCGGAGTTACCTGAAGGCTGAGTCCAAACTCTGCCAGTAAGGCAGAGAGGCTCGGTTATAAGAATGTAAGGGTTTTCCATGATGGAATGCCAGACTGGAAGAAGGCTGGCAAGCCCGTACTGTCAACTGTTAATTATGTAAAAGATAATATGGATAAAGATATTCCTCAGGTGATTATTGACTTAAGGTCTCCCCATGAGGCATCAAAGGGATTTATCCCTGGTGCTATATCTATACCTACTGATAGTATTTCACTGGCAAAGGATAAATTCCCTGCTGATAAAAAGGCTCCAATAATCCTTTATGCCCATGATACAGGTTTAGCATTAGAGGCCTTTAAGATTGTAAGAGGGTGGGGTTATACAAATGCATCTATCCTTGAGGGAGGCATAGAGGCATGGAAGAAGGCAGGATATCCTCTGTCTTCCGGTAAATTAGCAGAGACTATTGTTTATATCCCGAAGCCAAGGCCAGGTGAGATATCTGTTGAGGAATTCAAGCAGATTGTAGAGGCCTTACCAGAGGATAAATTTATACTTGATGTGCGAGATGAGGACGAGGCAATGCAGGGGATGCTGAAGGGAGCTAAGAACATACCTACTCAGGAAATCACTAATAGATTTTCTGAGATACCAAAGGATAAAGAGATTATCACTCATTGTACAACAGGAGTGAGGGCGGAGATGGCTTATCATATTCTGAAAGAGGCTGGCTACAAGGTGAGATTTTTAAATGCTAATATCAAGATAGATAAAGATGGAAAATATGAGATAAGCAAGGAATAATTGACAGCATGGTATAGAGTATATTATATTACTTCATTGTAAAAGGGGAGTAGCCAATCAGAATGGCATCGTCAGCACATCGGGAGCCTCAATAAATCAGGCACTCGATCGGTGTCATTCGCTGGATATCCCAGCAGGCAAGACCTTTACTGCGGGAAAGATTTTTTAAAATATTCTCGTGGTAAAGGTCTTTTTATTTTAGCTTTTTAAGAATAATTAGTGTTAGAGGAGGTTTATGAGCTGGCATCTGAAAGATATTAATACAGTTGTTGAAGAATTAGGTTGCTCCATTCAGGGACTTACTTTAGCAGAGGCAGAGAAGAGACTCCAGAAATATGGTCTTAATGAATTAAAAGAAAAAAAGAAGAAGACCCCTTTTATACTCTTCCTTGACCAGTTCAAGGACTTCATGATACTCGTCCTTATTGCTGCTGCTATTGTGTCAGGGATTATCGGTGAACCTTCAGATACTATAGCAATAATAGTGATAGTAGTCCTTAATGCAGTGATTGGCTTTGTTCAGGAGTATCGAGCAGAGAAGGCAATGGCAGCCCTTAAATCAATGGCTGCACCTTTTGCAACAGTCCTGAGAGGCGGAAATCCCGGAAATATACCTGCCTCTCAACTCGTTCCAGGAGATATTGTATTACTTGAGGCTGGGAAGATAGTGCCTGCTGACCTGAGGCTTATTGAGTCAGTTCAGTTAAAGATTGAAGAGGCTGCCCTTACCGGTGAATCTGTGCCTGTGGAAAAGCATACAGAGCCCCTTCATGATGAGCATCTTCCTCTTGGAGACAGGAAGAATATGGCATATAAAGGCACATTTGTCACCTATGGAAGAGGGAAGGGCATTGTTGTTGCAACTGGAATGGATACTGAACTTGGAAGGATTGCCACAATGCTTCAGCAAGAAGAAGAGGTAAAGACGCCCCTTCAGAAGAGGCTTGCCTCTTTCGGAAAGAGGCTTGCAATAGCTGTTCTTGTGATATGTGCTGTTGTCTTTGGTATTGGTATTTTGAGAGGAGAGGAACCTCTATTGATGCTCCTTACAGCTATATCCCTTGCTGTAGCAGCCATACCAGAGGCACTTCCTGCTGTTGTAACAATATCCCTTGCTATTGGTGCTAAAAAGATGGTCAGGCAGAATGCCCTTATAAGAAAACTTCCAGCAGTTGAGACCCTTGGCTCTGTTACATACATCTGCACTGATAAGACAGGGACACTCACATTGAATAAAATGACTGTGGAGGAGATATGGGTCTATGGTGAAGAGGTGAAACGGATGTCAGAGCTCAGAAATCAGAAGTCAGAAATCGGAAATCAGATGTCAGATGCTCAGGAAAAATTTTCCTTAGACTCTGATATCCGACCTTTGATTTCTGACCTCTGTTTAGGCCTTGCCTTAAATAATGATGCACGGATGGATGTCAATGGAAATGTAATAGGTGATCCCACAGAGGTTGCCCTTTATAATGTGGCAAAAGAGATAGGTTTTAAAAAGGAAGAACTGGAAGGACAATACCCCCGCATTGCCGAGCTACCTTTCGATTCAGAAAGAAAGTGTATGACAACAATACACAGAATAGAAGTCACCCCTTCACCTCTCCGCCACTTCACCAATAAACCATTCATCTCCTTCACAAAGGGTGCAATAGAGAATCTCCTTGAAAGAGCTGAATTTATGCTCACCCATGACGGTGTTAAGCCTGTTGACAGGACAGAGATTCTCCATGTAAGCGAAAGGATGGCTTCAGATGGTCTCAGGGTCCTCGGGATTAGCATGAAGGAATGGGAGTCTTTGCCTGATAATATATCACCAGAAAATGTAGAAAAAGGTCTTACAATTATCGGACTTGTGGGGATGATGGATCCCCCAAGACCCGAGGTAGAAGAGGCAGTAAGGCTCTGTAAGGAAGCAGGAATCAAGCCCGTAATGATAACAGGTGACCATCCCCTGACTGCAAAGGCAATTGCAAAGAGGATTGGCATACTTGATGATGACCAAAGGGCAATTATTACGGGAGTGGAGTTGGAGCAGTTATCTATTGATGAGTTTGAAGAACGTGTGGAGAGGCTCAGGGTCTACGCAAGGGTTGCACCTGAACAGAAACTCAAGATCGTAAAGGCACTCCAGGACAGGGGACAGTTCGTTGCAATGACAGGAGATGGTGTCAATGATGCACCTGCCCTTAAAAGGGCAGATATCGGTATTGCTATGGGAATTACAGGTACGGATGTGGCAAAAGAGGCAGCCCATATGATATTGCTCGATGACAACTTTGCAACAATAGTGAAGGCAGTAAAAGAGGGAAGACGAATATTTGATAACATACGAAAGTTTATAAAATATACCATGACGAGCAATTCAGGAGAGATATGGACAATATTTTTGGCACCACTCGTGGGACTACCTGTTCCGCTTCTACCAATCCATATACTCTGGATAAATCTTGTCACTGATGGGCTTCCTGGTCTTGCCCTTGCTGCAGAACCTGCTGAAAAAGATATAATGCAGAGACCACCGAGACATCCTAAGGAGAGCATATTTGCTTATGGGCTGGGTGCCCATATAATATGGGTAGGTCTTCTCATGGGTTTTGTCTCAATCTTCACCCAGGCATGGTCTATAAAAACAGGACATGCCCACTGGCAGACAATGGTATTTACTGTTTTATGTTTGAGCCAGATGGGTCATGTCCTTGCGATAAGATCTGAAAGAGAATCCCTTTTCACACTGGGATTACTTTCAAACAAACCCCTACTAGGATCATTTATTTTAACATTTGCATTACAAATGGCGACCATATATATCCCATTTTTAAATCCGGTATTCAAAACTCAGCCACTAACTTTAGGTGAATTGTTGGTCAGTCTTCTATTGAGCTCCACTGTATTCTTTGCTGTGGAGATAGAAAAATTTGTGAAAAGACAGAACTATTCCCTTTTTGTGGCGAAGTAACATTGAGCCAGAGGCAACTAATCCGTTGACTTTTATCCATTAAATAGGTGAATATGTATTATGCATAAGGCCCTTTCAAAGAAGGAAATAAAA
>DAISHO010000217.1:0-4024 GCA_036822495.1 Thermodesulfovibrionales bacterium | reverse complement strand
GTCTTTACAGGTATGTTTTCAAGTATCCAGGAGTTTATGCGATTCTCTATTTCTAATATCTCTTCTTCTTCAAGGCCTGTCATATGGGTAAAATCAAATCTCAATCTCTCGGGTGTTACAAGGGAACCTGCCTGCCTCACATGCTCTCCAAGGACATCCCTTAATGCCCTGTGAAGGAGATGGGTTGCTGTGTGGTTTTTCATTGTAGATAGCCTCAATCCACTGTCAACCTCAACCTTCACAAGCTCACCCTTTGAGATAACCCCCTCATTAATTCTTACATAATGGGCTATAAGTCCTTTATAGGGTTTTTTGGTATCAACCACCTCAGCGCTGCCGGACTCACCCGTTATAGTACCTCTGTCTCCTACCTGGCCACCTGATTCGCCATAACAGGGTGTCCTGTCAAGAAAGAGCATGCCTTCTTCTCCTTCTCTTAATGAATCAACGGGTGTGCCATCCTTGATGAGAAAAAGAACCCTTGCATGGTCTCGAAGCACCTCATAACCTGTGAACTCTGTCTGTGGTATCTCTTTATATATGGACGGAATTGTAAGGTCTTCTTCTACCCATGCCTCTCTCGCCCTTTCTCGCTGTCGGGTCATCTCCTTCTGGAATCCTTCTTCATCAATGACAAGATCTGCATCAATTGCTATATCCCTTGCAAGGTCAAGAGGAAATCCGAAGGTATCATAAAGCCTGAATAGTTCCTCTCCTGGGATGGTCTTTATGCCATTGAGTTTCAGTCTTTCTATAATCTCATCGAGGAGTCTTGTGCCATGTTCAAGGGTCTTTATAAATCTCTCCTCCTCAAGTCTGAGAAATTTTTTTGTCCTTTCTGGATATGCCTTTAGTTCAGGATAGGTATTCCCAAAGGAATCTATCACACTATCCACAAGCCGCCAGAGAAGCGGTTCATCCTTTCCAAGGAGATGGGCATGTCTTGAAGCACGACGGATAATCCTTCTCAGGACATAACCCCTGCCCTCATTAGATGGAATTAGACCCTCTGCCATTAAAAATACTATAGCCCTTATATGGTCTGCTATGACCCTTATAGAGGCATCGGTATTACCAGATGAAGGATAAGTTGCGCCTGTTACAGAACATATTGCTGAAATTATCCCCTCGAAAAGATCTGTATCAAAATTATTATTCTTTCCCTGAATTACTGCTGTTATCCTCTCAAGACCCATACCTGTATCTATGGAGGGTTTTGGAAGTGGTGTGAGGTTTCCTGATGCATCTCTGTTATATTGCATAAAGACAAGATTCCATAGCTCCAGGTATCTGTCGCAGTCACAACCTACGGAACAGTCAGGCCTCTTACAACCAACCTCTGGACCCTGATCAATTATTATCTCTGAGCAGGGTCCACATGGTCCTGTATCTCCCATCTGCCAGAAATTGTCCTTTGCACCGAGTCTTACAATCCTCTCCCGAGGAATGTCCGTCAGTTCAACCCATAACCTTTCTGACTCGTCATCTTCTTCATAAATAGAGGCCCAGAGTCTCTCCTTCGGGAGTTTAAAACCTTCCACGAGCAATTCCCAGGCAAAGGATATGGCCTCTCTTTTGAAATAATCACCAAAGGAGAAATTACCCAGCATCTCAAAGAATGTATGATGCCTTGCTGTATGGCCTACCTGTTCAAGGTCGCTATGCTTCCCACCCGCCCTCATGCACTTCTGGCAGGATGTGGCTCTTGTGTAAGACCTGGTCTCGTTGCCGAGGAACACATCCTTAAATTGAACCATCCCAGCATTTGTAAACAACAGTGTCGGATCGCCCACAGGTATAAGGGGAGAACTCTTTACAACCCTGTGGGACTTTCTCCTGAAGAATTCAAGAAAAAGATAGCGGATATCGTTACCTTTCAACTGTTACCTCAAATTAGGTCATACTTCAGACTTCAACTTGTTTCGGACAAGTGATCTCCATGTTATTCAATCTTAATTGTGGGGTCTCCTGAGATAATGGACTCAAGCACTCCATTAATAAAGATAAGACGGGTCTTTAAAAGACCAGAGGTCGAATAAACCCACATTTCTCTATATTTACCATCCTTTGGCTCAAGAACCTTCACCTCTGATGGAGCTCCCCAGGCATATCTAACCTGTATCTGAGTCATTCCTGTCACGACCTCACCTGCCTGAATGTGTTTCTGAATCTCTTCAGGGAAAGTCCTTATCTCACCAGGAGAATATTTAATGCCTGCTGAACAACCAGCAAAAAACACAAATACAATAATTAGAGCACCAAGCCTCTTTATCATCTTAATGCCTCCTTCAATCTCTTGAGCACCTCATCTATTGTATCAGAACTATAACCCCTTCTGAACATATACTGTCTTAATCTCTTCTCATCCTGAGGGATATTAATACCTTTAGTCCTTTGCATCTTTTCAATAAGCCTAATTGCGGATTCAATCTCATCAGCTCCCTCAAGAACCCCTTCTGCAATCTCCTTTGAAATACCCTTTCTGTAAAAAAAGTCCTTTATACCTCTAATGCCCAATAGCTTTGTGTCCCGTGCTATTCTTAAAAAAGACCTTGCTGCCTCTAAGTCATTTATAAGCCCTGATGCCTTAAAATCATCAATAACCCTGTTAACATCAAAGGGGTTAAAACCCTTATGGAGAAGCCTCTCCCTTATTTCATGCTCACTCCTTGCCCTGTAACTTAATAGTTTGAGGACATATACTTTTATCTTATCTACTGAATCTCTCGATCTTGAATCCAGGTTTTGACTGTTCTTCGGGTCTTCCACCCTCCCTCACCACCTCTGCAGTAGTCTGTATGCCCTTTACCTTAAGGGTAAAGTCATCAGGATTTGATGCCCACTTAAGGGCCTCCTCGTATGTAACAAGACCTGCCTTGTATAGGTCAAAGAGGGACTGGTCAAAGGTCTGCATGCCATAGAGGAGCTTTCCCTGGGCAATTACATCAGGGATGAGCTTTGTCTTGTCAGGGTCAACAATACACTCCTTTATCGTTAGGGTCCCAAGCATAACCTCTACAGCTGGTACCCTTCCTGTGCCATCAGCCTTTGGAAGAAGCCTTTGGGATATAACAGCCTTTATAACTGAGGCAAGCTGAACCCTTATCTGTTGATGCTGATGGGGAGGAAACATGGAGATTATCCTGTTTACTGTCTCCTTTGCATCAAGGGTATGAAGGGTGCTCATAACAAGATGACCTGTCTCTGCAGCAATGAGGGCTGTCTCTATGGTCTCGAGGTCTCTCATCTCACCCACGAGTATAACATCAGGGTCCTGTCTGAGGGCTGACCTCAGGGCCTTTAAAAAGGAATCTGTGTCAGAACCAACCTCTCTCTGACTGATTATGCTTCGCTTATCCCTGTGAAGGAATTCAATGGGGTCTTCTATGGTTACAATGTTAACTCCCTTATTGGAATTTATATAATCTATCATTGCTGCAAGGGTGGTAGACTTTCCACTTCCTGTTGTTCCGGTAACGAGTATAAGTCCTCTCTGTTCCATGGCTATTTTTTTAAGAACCTCTGGAAGGTTTAGCTCTTCAAAAGTAGGAATCTTCATGGGGATAACCCTGAAGACAAGGCCAACGGCACCTCTCTGATAAAAGGCATTACAACGAAACCTTCCAAGACCTGGAACACTATAGGCAAAATCAAGTTCATGCTCTTTCTTAAAGGCCTCCCGCTGGACAGGACTCATTACAGAAAAGGCTATCTTAAGGGCCTCTTCAAGACTTATCCTCTCGATATCCTCTATTGGCCTGAGGTCGCCGTAAAGCCTTACAATTGGCGGAGAGCCAACCTTTATATGAAGGTCTGAGGCACCCATTGAATAGGCCTTTTTAAGAAGTTCATTTATGTCCATGCTCACACCTCTCCAAAATAAAGTTTTGAAGGGGCATAAGGCTGAAGAACAGGCTACAGGCTGAAGGCTTAAGGCTGAAGAAAAATAAATCCTTAAAGGAAACCTTCAGCCTATGGCCTGTAGCCTTAAGCCTATTTAAGGCCTTATGCCTATTTTAAAAGC
>DAISHO010000216.1:0-4043 GCA_036822495.1 Thermodesulfovibrionales bacterium | reverse complement strand
TGAGGCCTTATGCCCTCTTTAAAATACCATTTTAATTTATTTTGGACAGCTATGGGCTAATCTATTTTTTTAACCTTCAGTCTAAGACCCGAGACAGCCTCAACCTTAATCTTCTCTCCAGCTCTTATCAGCTCATCACTAAAGGCAGACCATATCTCTCCCCTAACATAGACCATGCCATCATCTTTTATATCAGTCCTTGCAATACCTTCAAGACCCACTATACCCTCTGCCCCTGTTACAGGCTTCCTTTTCCAGGCTTTAAAGGCAAGTGTAAAAGTAATAACAAAAAATAGGGCAGTAACTATAACTGCTGGAAGTATCACATACAAAGAAAGTCTGAAGAATGGTGCGGGGCTTTCAAAAAGCATAATAGAACCGATAATCATGGATATAATACCTCCGAGGGTTAGAATCCCATGGGATACAATCTTTACCTCAAGAATAAAAAGTATTATGGCAAGGATGATGAGTAAAATTCCCGCATAGTTAACGGGTAATGTCTGAAAGGCATAAAAGGCGAGAATCAAACAGATGCCACCAAGGACACCAGGGAAAATACTACCCGGATTTGTCAACTCGAAGAAAAGACCATAGATACCAAGAAGCATTAATATATAAGCAACATTTGGATCACTTATAAGGTCCAGAACACGCTGTCTGAATCCCATCTCCTCCCTAAATAACTTCGCCTGTGCAGTTCGTAGAGTCTGCTCACCAAAGACAGTCTTTACCTTTCTTCCATCAATCTTTTTTAAAAGTTCGTCAAGGTCTTTCGCGATAAGGTCAATTACCTTAAGCTCAAGGGCCTCTTTTTCTGTTGCAGACACGCTCTTTCTCACTGCATCCTCAGCCCAGCGGACATTCCTGCCCCTTGCTTCAGCAAGGGACCTTATATAGGCAGCAGCATCATTCGTAACCTTCTTTGCCATCTCTTTATCCATCTTTTCACCCACAGCTACAGGATGGGCAGCTCCAATGTTTGTCCCTGGTGCCATGGCTGCAATATGGGATGCTATTGTTATAAAAGCTCCTGCTGAGGCAGCCCTTGCTCCGCTTGGTGATACATATACAACCACGGGAACGGAACTCCCGATCATCTCTTTAATGATTGTTCTCATAGATGTATCAAGACCACCCGGAGTATCAAGCTCCATCACGATAAGAGAGAACTTCTTTTCATTTGCCTTCTTTATAGCCTTTACAATGAATTCTGCTCTGGCTGGGTTTATCACACCATCAACCTTAAGAATCATAATCTCAATACCTGGAGATTCTTCCTTTGCTGGGATGTTCAAGACCAGAAGAGGGGAAGATAAAAGGAATAGAAGCCCTATCACTATCTTCGATATTTTCATTAAAATAATTATATCACAATGGTAACTCACTTGTCTCTCCAGCATTATTTATGTTATTCTTATTTACCTTAAATGTATAGCGAGCGTATTCCCTGCGGTTTACCGAAGGGGCAAAGGAGTGAATTGAGAAAAAATAATTCCCTGCATTAAGTTTTTGGTTGACAGCCAGGCGTAGCCAGGCATAAGAATTTATTGAAAGGTGGTGAGCAGATGCCGCTTACTAAAGAACAAAAAAGATCACTTGTTGAATCATTTAAGCTCCATGAGAAAGATACAGGATCACCTGAAGTACAGGTAGCCCTCCTTACAGAAAGGATTAACTATCTCACAGAACATTTTAAGATTCATAAAAAAGACCACCACTCAAGAAGGGGTCTTCTGAAGCTTGTAAGCCAGAGGAGAAAATTGCTTGATTATCTCAAGACTGTTGATAGAGCAAGATATGAAAAACTAATAGAAAGGCTCAATTTGAGAAAATAACATATGTATAAAGTAGATATTGAATTCAGAGGTAAAAGACTCAGTATAGAAACAGGTGAACTCGCAAAACAATCAGATGGAGCAGTTCTCGTAACTTATGGTGATACTGTAGTCCTTGCTACTGTAGTGGCAGCAAAAAAAGCCTCAGAGGTTCTTGATTTTATCCCTCTTACCATAGACTATCAGGAAAAGGCCTATTCCGCTGGTAAGATCCCTGGCGGCTATTTTAAAAGAGAGGGTAAACCATCGGAAAAAGAGATCCTTACCTCAAGGCTCATTGACAGACCCATAAGGCCCCTGCTCCCAAAGGGATTCTTTTATGAAACTCAAGGCATTGCATCTGTGCTTTCCTATGGAGATGAAAATGTTGCAGATATCCTTGGTATTATTGGTATGTCTGCTGCTCTGATGGTATCAGATATACCTTTTAATGGCCCGATAGGAGCGGTAAGGGTGGGCAGGATTGATGGTCAATTTATATCAAATCCTAATCTATCAGAATCTGAAAAAACAGACCTCTCTCTGGTTGTGGCTGCAACTGAGCAAGCAGTTGTTATGGTCGAGGGCGGTGCTGATGGCGTCCCCGAATCAGTTATACTTGAGGCACTTGAATTTGCCCACGAGGAAATCAAAAAACTTCTTCCTTTTCAACATGAATTAAGAAAACTCGCCGGCAAACAAAAAAGAGCCCTCATAGAAATAAAGCTTGATGAAGATATGAGGCAGAAGGTTAAAGAATATGCCATTGAAAGAATGAAGGAATATATAAGAATTCCTGGCAAACAGCAGAGACAGGCAGCCCTCGACATGCTTCTTGAAGAGACAATAAAGACACTTAATCCGGAAGGAGACAGACAGAGAGAGATATCCATAATCTTTAATGAACTTGAAAAAGACCTTGTCAGATCGATGATCCTTAATGAAGATATCAGGGTAGATGGAAGGAGACCTGACGAGATAAGGCCGATATATTGTAAGGTTGGTCTCTTGCCAAGGGCCCATGGTTCTGCCCTCTTTGTGAGAGGCGAAACTCAGGCCCTTTCAGCAGTAACCCTGGGAACTCATGAGGATGAACAGAAGATAGATAGTCTTGAAGGCGAAAGTTATAAGTCCTTTATGCTTCATTATAATTTCCCACCATTCAGTGTGGGAGAGGTAAAACAACTGAGGTCACCAGGAAGAAGAGAGATAGGCCATGGTGCCCTTGCTGAAAGAGCTCTTAAGCCAGTTGTACCATCTAAGGATGTATTTCCTTATACAATACGGGTGGTCTCTGATATCCTTGAATCGAACGGCTCATCATCTATGGCCACAGTTTGTGCAGGCACCCTCGCCCTTATGGACGCAGGAGTACCCATAAAGGCACCTGTAGCTGGTATCGCAATGGGACTCATAACAGATGGAAACAGGTATAAAATCCTCACAGATATACTGGGTCTTGAAGACCATCTTGGCGATATGGACTTCAAGGTTACTGGCACAATTGATGGTATCACAGCCTTCCAGATGGATGTAAAAATAGGCGGTGTCTCAAGGGAGATAATGCATGAGGCACTTGAACAGGCTCGAAAGGGCAGACTATATATCCTTAAAAAGATGGCAGAGGCAATAGCCGCTCCAAGGGAATCCCTCGCTCCTCATGCTCCGAGGATATATACAATCCAGATAAAACAGGATAAGATCAGGGATGTTATAGGAACAGGTGGTAAGGTTATAAGGGGGATTATAGAGCAGACAGGAGTAAAGATAGAGATCGAGGATTCAGGCCTTGTAAATATTGCTGCAACTGATGAAGAATCTGCCAGAAAGGCTATTGATATTATCAAGGGTATTGTAGAAGAACCAGAGGTAGGAAAGATATACCTTGGAAAGGTTAAGAGGATAGTTGATTTCGGAGCCTTTATAGAGATACTCCCTGGCACTGAGGGTCTTCTTCATATATCCCAGATATCTCACAGAAGAATTGCAAAGGTCTCGGATGTCCTCAAGGAAGGTGATGAAGTCCTTGTAAAGGTCGTAGAGATAGATAACCAGGGCAGGATTAAACTTAGTAGAAAAGAGGTTCAGAAAGAGGAATTTGGGTCAGATAAAAGACCCGTAAGGTTATAAATTAACTTATAGCTGTCCAAAATAAATTAAAATGGTATTTTAAAGGGGCATAAGGCCTCAAAAACACAAAAGAAGCGACAGGATTATTTTATTAGG
>DAISHO010000215.1:0-4059 GCA_036822495.1 Thermodesulfovibrionales bacterium | reverse complement strand
AATCGAGACCTTTCAGGAGATAAGGGATAACCTTGAAAAGGTTGTTCATCTTGCCCCAGCCCTGAACCTTACAGCAGAGCTTCTTATGGAAAAGGAACCGGAAAAAAAGGTCTTCTCCCTTCTGTTGCTGACTTTAAAATATGCTAAAAAAACAGAACCCGCACAGTCTCTTCTCCTTGGTCTTGCTTACTTAATAAAATTGCTGAGCCTTCACGGATTTTCTCCAAAACTTGACTTATGTGCAGGCTGTCATAGAAAAACGAGAACCTATCATATATCCCATGGTTCTCTTTTCTGTTCTGACTGCATTGGTAATAAAGGAGTTTCAGAAGATGAAATGAAGACTCAAGACCTTATCTCCATATCAGAAGGTGCAAGAAGACTTTATCATGCCCTGCTGGCGTGGCATCCAGAAAGTATTATAAGAATAAAGCCTTCTCGTCTTTTGCTTAATCAAATCCTCCATCTCATAGAAGAACATATCAGATACCATGTTATTCAAAAAGGATCACCTCAACTGTCTCACCTTCTTCGAGCCCGAGTCTTTCAGGTGGTATAACCACTATTCCATCTGCCTGAACAAGGGTTGTTATGAGGCCTGATTTTCCAAAGATTGGTTCTGCCATGAAAGTATTACCTTCAGTCTTTATCCTGACCCTCACGAAATCCGTTCTCTGAGGAGATGAAGGTATATTCTTATTCAAGATTGCTTTTATTGTTTTCGGGAATTCAGGGGAGTTCTGGCCCGAGAGCCTTTTAATCACAGGCTTAACGAAATTAAAAAAACATATCGTCGCAGCAGCAGGATGACCCGGTATGCCAAAGACAGGAACATTACCCACAATGCCTCCAATAGTGGGTTTGCCCGGTTTCATCATCACGCCATGAAAGAGGACGCCACCATCAGGCCTGCCAAGCTCCTCTATAGCCTTTGCTGTATAGTCTCTTGTGCCAACAGAACTCCCTCCACTTATGAGAACCATATCAGCAATCTCGCAGGCCTTTTTGAGGGTATTCTTTATAAGCTCGTATTCATCTCTTAATATCCCCAGCCTCATGGGTATTGCCCCTGCCTCTATAATCAGAGAAGATAGATTATATGAATTGATGTCCCTAACCTGACCTGGAAGTGGTTTTTCTGTAGCAGGCACTATCTCGTCACCCGTTGAGATAATCGCCACCGCAGGTCTTTTATAAACAGCTATCTCTGTTATACCCAATCCAGCGAGGGCACCTATATCCTGAGGTCTCAACTTATGTCCTTTCTTTAATACGAGTTCACCAGCCTTTATGTCGTCATCCTTTTTTATAACATTTTCACCGGGTGCAACAGGCCGTAGAATCTCTATAAGGCTCTTATCTACTTGAGCAGTATCCTCCAGCATAATAACTGCATCACTTCCAGTGGGGAGCATCCCTCCTGTTGGTATCTTCATGGCCTTCCCATTTGTGAGCATCTCGTGAGGCTCTTCACCCATCCTTACTTCTCCAACGAGTTCAAGATAAAGGGGCATGGTTTCTGAGGCGCCGAAAGTATCACTGCTTATTACTGCATATCCATCTACCGAGGAGCGGTCAAAACCGGGCATGTCTTCCGGAGAATAGATATCCTCTGCAAGTATTCTGGATAAACTATTTTCGATATTAATCCTTTCAACGTGGGGAGGTTTAGTGGATAAATTTGTCACGAGAAGCTGTAGACCATCCTTTACCGAGACAGCCCTTTGCCTTCCGAGCAACTCCTTCATGGATATCAAAGTTCTATAAAGGCCTTTTTCTTCGTGACCTTTGAGTTTTCGCCTTTAAGGAGGACATCAATCATTCTATCAAGGGATTCTTCGTGGAGTCTCTTTATCTCCTTTGTCCACACTGGTGAGTTTGTCTGAGAGATATTCCTGTTGAAGATTGATAGATACATGAGCCCCTTAAAAAGCCTCTTATTGGTCTTAAATGAAAATAGAGCGCTCTCGAGACATTCCTTCAAGAATCTATCATTTCTTTTCTGGATTGCCCTGTTTATAGTTATTGCCTCTATCCAGTAACTGGAGCTTATAAGCCTGTCTGCCTTCAATTCAAGGACTGTATGGCTAAGCCCTATCTTAGATGCAAGGTCTTCATGAGCAACCGTATCAGAGGCGAGATGGCAGAGATAACCATACACAAAGGCCTTTTCAGAATCCCTTTCTGCCCTTTCAAGCATTTCAAATCCAACAGACCAGTTATGAGGATTCTTTTCAGGTGGCAGGAGCCTCTTTGCAAAGATTATGTCAGCCACAATGTTTCCGTATAGAAAGTCCTCTCTGTGCCTTATAAGCAAATGGAAGAGATGTGCTGGAAGTATGGTGGATAGATAGAATGCCTCGTTGCCCAGATAGATGTGTGTTAAAGGCCCCCATGCAAAGGCACTATCAGGGATTAAAAGAAAACTAATAATTAAAAATAATAAAGCCATTGTGCTTTTATATAATACCCTAAAGAGAAGAGAAAAGTCATCCGTCAACAGTGAATTTTATTGTTTATGCCTTTTCTGTTGCCTTTTGACTTTTTAAAAACTCTATCTTTCTCTTTAATATAAGCAGTATTACATTGCCTCCACCAAATAATAGGGCTCCTGCAAGAGCTGGTATTGCCCCGGGCTCATGGCTTATTTCTATTAATGCTATTTTCATGGGATAAAGGGTGGAGGTTTTGATGTAGAGGCCTGTTCCTTTGTAAATAAAGGGTTTGTTTGGCCTAACAGAATGTTCCTCCCTTCCTCTTTGAGAGTGGTGAAGGATTTTCAAAGCCATGTCTGTAATATACCCTGAACTGTCCTGTTTCAGGATTATTTCTTTTACCTCCACTATGGAGTTATCAGCCATCTCAAACCATGAACCTTCTCTTATCTGGAATAGTTGTCTGTAACCTCCGTAGGAACTGCTCAGGTGCCCTATTACTATAAGGATAAAACCGAGATGCATTATCTGGGGAGATATTATAAGAAGGAAATTCTTCCTTTCAGACTTTTTTGAGACGGATTGGAGACTACACACCACTGTATTGAGCACAAGAAGACCAGTAAGGATGATAGCAAGAAAAAGCCACCAGGAGAGACCAAAAGGAGATTCCTTCAGCCAGTAAAAGAGAGGAATCACATAAAGGGCTTCAAAGAGTTCACTCGATGGCATTATAATGGCTCCAGCAATAAAGCAGATCAGCAAGAGTACAAGGATAATTATCCCTGTATCAAGGGAGGATAAAAGCTTGATAAAATGCCTCAATCTTCACCTCCATAACTCAGAAGCTATGGGAACTCTTCATGAGAAGACTGACACCCAGATAGGTAAAGAGCACAACTCCAAAACCAGCCATACCAAGGAAGATATTGACCTTTTCCCGGTTTATCCCTTTAACTCTCATGTGGAGATAAAGGGTATAGAATAACCAGACAATAGAGGTCCACAATTCCTTTGGTGTCCAGAGCCAGAAGGAGCCCCAGGCATAAAAAGCCCATATCCCGCCTGCAATCATGGAGAAGGAAAAGAGGCTGTATCCAGTGAGGATGGATTTATACTGGAGCTCTTCGTAAATTAGTTCTTTTCTCAATAAGAATGCAATGCCGGTTATCAATCCAGCCCCAAAGAGGGCATAAGAGATAAAGGCTGTTACTACATGGAGCTCAAACCAGAATGTTCTGAGGATAGGAGGAAGAGGGGCATTTGCGGGTTCAAAGAAAAGGGATGAAAGAACTAACACTGCTGAGGTGAGCCCTGTCAGATTATAGGGTATTTTATCCTTTACCTTTGAATATTCAAAAAGAAGGCTCATAATTCCTGTAAAGGCAGAAAAGAGGACAAGGGTGTCATGGGGCCCTGTTATGGGGAGCCTCCCTGCTGTTTCTGCCCTTAAAAAAAGATATATTGCCCCAGCAATAAAACCCGAATAAATTAGCCTTCTTTCAACGAAGCTCAGCAGATATAGAAGGCCTGATATATAAAGAAGATATTTCATGGTGAATATTATAACAGGTTGATATAGTAAAATATTTTATGGAAAAAATAAAAATTTTGGAAAACCTAA
>DAISHO010000214.1:0-4068 GCA_036822495.1 Thermodesulfovibrionales bacterium | reverse complement strand
TGAACAATATGATGAAGATGCAGAAAGGGCTTTACAGCAGTTACATAAGATCTCTGGACGAGTAGAGGTAGTTTATACTCCTGCTGAAGGTGTAGAAATTTATGAAATTATCCGCAAAAGATTGTTTGAAAACTTAGGAGACGAAAAAATAAGAAAAGAAGTTGCACAAAACTATTTTGAGTTATATCAAAAACTTGGCACAGATGTGCCATCAGAAGTCAGAGAGATTGAATACAGAACAAAGATAGAGCATGCATATCCCTTCCATCCAGAGCTTATTGATGTGCTTTATGAAAGATGGGGCTCTTTCCCTACCTTTCAGAGAACAAGAGGGGTCTTACGGCTATTAGCAGAAGTAGTAGCAGACCTCTATGGGAAAAAGATAACCTCTCCCTTAATACAGTCATCACTTATTGACTTTCGGAATCAGGCTATCCGGAGAGAATTTATAAAACATATCGGCAATGAATACGATAGCATAATCTCTGCAGACATTGCTGGTGAGAATGCTAAAGCCTCTAAAATCGATAAAGAGATGGGAAGCGAGTATGAAAGATATAGCATTGCAAAAGGAATAGCAACTTCAATATTTCTTTATTCTTTCAGTGCAGGTGAGAGTAAGGAAACAACACTTTCAAGAATTAGGGTAGCATTGCTGAGAGAAGGTATTCCTTCAACTATTGTAGGTGATGCTGTCTCAAAATTAGAAGAAGAACTCTGGTATTTACATTCAGAAAGAAAACAGTATGCCTTCCGCATTCAGCCTAATCTAAACCGTGTGCTTATAGATAAGGAAGAGACTATCACTGATGAAAAAATCCAAGAAGGACTTAAAAGTATTATTCAAAAGATTGCAGGTCGTGCCCTTGAGATTTATCTTTGGCCAGAAAGTCCAGAAGACATCCCTGATAATAAAAACATTAAACTTGTCATACTTTCACCCAATTCCCCTTATGAGTCAGAGAAGTGTAAAAAAATCGCTACAGAAATATTCGAAAAGGCAGGTGTTGGATTTAGGGTGTATAAGAACACCCTTTTTATCCTCTCTATAGATAACAACCAGTATGCCTCAATGCATAAGGCATTGAGGCGACTGCTGGCTCTTATAGAGATTCAAAATGATGGAGCTCTGACCAAGCAAAATCAAGAAGAGATAAAAAGAAAACTTAAAGAAGCAGAAAAAGAAATACCCTTTAAGATTCTAAATACTTACAGACATTTAGCGGTATTAGAAAAAAGTGGTATTAACTGGAAAGATTTAGGAATTCCCACAGTAGGCAGTGAGCAGACTATCTCTGAAAGGGTGATTCAGTATTTAAAAGACGAGGAGAAATTACTTAACCGCCTAACCCCTAAATATATATTGGATAACGCCTTCAGCAAGGAAGAAACGGAGAAACCTTTAAAGGAGATTTATGAGCTTTCTTTGAAAACCCCTGGGATGCCGCTTTTAGAAAGTGAACAAGTATTTCTTGATGCCGTTAGAGAAGGGGTAAAAAAAGGGATACTCGGAGTTCGTGAAGATTCCGAAGTTTATTATAAGCAGGATTTTACTCCAAACATAGATTCCATAGTTATAAGGGGTGAAATTGCAAAGAATATAAAAGAAGAACAAGAGGCAAAAAAAGGAAAAGAGGTTGAGGGAATTACGCTAACAGATGCGGAAGTAGCAGTAGAGGTTAAGGAGGAGAAAAAGGCAGGCATAGTTAAGAGTTTCAGTGTGAAAGCCATTATACCATGGGATAAATTATCTAATATTTTGAACGGTGTGATTCGTCCATTAATGGATAAAGGTAATATTTCTCAGATTTCCATTGAGGTCAAAGCAGAGTCTGAAGAAGGATTTGATAGAACAACCCTTGATAGCAAAGTAAAAGAAACCTTCCACCAAATCGGCGCAAGAATTGAGGAATGGAAAGAAGATTAGACCACAAAACCTAAAGAGGTTACAGTATGAGGGAGACCTCAGTTTTACCCTGAAGGGCTTACCATCATAACCCGACATAAACCAGTAAAATATTAAACCCTTTGGAGTCTCTGTGTACCCAATAGAACAGCCGTGCATCTTAAAAATAATCCTCTGGTCTGACCCTATTATTACAGGGATGGAAAAGCAGGATTCTCAAAAAAAGCCTATCTCCTTATGCCTTTGTGTTAGAATTATAGAATGGAAGGAATGGAAAAGCTCTTAAGAGAATTGCCCTCTGTGGACAGCCTTCTTAAGTCAGAAGAAGGTGAGTTGTGGCTTAATGAGTATCCAAGAAGCCTCGTCCTCAGGATTATAAGAGAAAATATAGACAGGGTCAGGGAGGAGATTAAGAAGGGAGGTTTGATTAATACTCCTGACCTTAGAGGCCATCTTGTATCATTAATTACAGAAGGTCTTAAGAAGGCCTCCAGGTTCAGCCTCAGGCGAGTTATAAATGCTACAGGTATAGTTATTCATACAAATCTTGGAAGGTCTATCCTTTCCACAAAGGCAACGATGAATCTTCTTAATGTTGCCAGCTCCTATTCAAATCTTGAATATGACCTGAGGGAAGGGAAAAGGGGAAAGAGGTATGTCCATGTTGTAGGTCTTCTTAAAGAGATTACAGGTGCAGAGGATGCCTTTGTTGTAAACAATAATGCAGCTGCTGTATTTATAACCCTCAATAGCCTTGCCTCTCAGAAAGAGGTCATTGTATCGAGAGGAGAGCTCGTTGAGATTGGTGGTTCCTTCAGGATGCCTGATGTTATGAGGATGAGTGGCGCAGTCTTAAGAGAGGTGGGCACCACGAATAAGACCCATCTTTATGACTACGAAAGGGCAATAAATGAAAACACAGCCCTTATTATGAAGGTCCACAGGTCAAATTTCAGGATATCGGGTTTTGTGGAAGAGGTCTCCTCTCAGGAGCTGGTAGCCCTCGGCAAAAAACACAACATACCTGTTGTCTTTGACCTCGGAAGTGGCTGTCTCATCGACCTTAAAAGATATGGTATTCCAGAGGAACCCACTGTTCAGGAGGTCCTGAAAACAGGAGTTGATATCGTCACCTTCAGCGGTGACAAACTTCTTGGAGGACCTCAGGCAGGTATCATCCTCGGCAAGAAAGAATATATTGAAAGGCTCAGGCGTTCTCCCCTTGCAAGGGTTCTGAGGGTTGATAAGTTTACCCTCTCAGGCCTTGAGGCAACATTATATGAATATCTCGATGAGCAAAGGGCAATAGAGAGTATCCCGACCTTAAGGATGCTCCTTGAGCCGCCTGACAAAATCAAGAAAAGGGCACAGGAGATATCAAGGCGACTCAAAAAGGTTGAAGGACTCCAATCAAGGGCCCTCATAAATATCGAAGAGGACTTCTCACAGGCGGGTGGTGGTTCATTGCCTGAGGTGAATCTAAAGACCTACTGTGTTTCTATAAAACCACTCCACATGTCATGCAACCAGCTTGAAGAAAGACTCAGGCAGGCTGACCCACCTGTAATAGCAAGGCTTAAAGAAGACAGGCTCCTTCTGGACGCAAGGACGATAATGGATGAAGACATAGGTTCTCTTGTTCAGGTTCTTGCAGGTGTGCTATGATCCTTTTCTTGCTCTTCTTTTTCTCTCTTTACGGTGGCCTCCATCTTTATACATTTCTTAAATTAAAAAATACCTTCTTCCCGGGTACATCTACCCTTATACCTCTGGCTCTTTTTATGGCTCTTATGACCTTTGCACCATTAATAATCAGGATATCTGAAAAAGAGGGCCTTGAGGTCTTAGCTCAGGGGCTTTCCTGGATTGGCTATCTCTGGATGGCTGTTATATTTTTATTCTTCTCTTTCTCGGTTTTCTCCGATATCTGCCTCTGGATATTAAAAAGAATAATCCCCTTTATTGCAGGAAATACAACTATTACTTTTCCACAACTGTTACTTTCTCCACCAATAATTGGCAAGATATCCTTTTTCATTTCCCTGCTCTTATCCATCAGTCTTACAATCTATGGCTATAGAGATGCCCTCAATATAAGGCTCGAGAGGATTGAGATAAAAACAGACAGGATCAGGAGGTCCCTGAGAATAGTCCAGATATCT
>DAISHO010000213.1:0-4075 GCA_036822495.1 Thermodesulfovibrionales bacterium | reverse complement strand
GAAAGAAGAATATAGCTACTGGATTTGCCTGTCCTATTACTGTCTGCATTTTTTAACCTCCTATCTTATTTTTTACATTCTCTACCATTGGGTCGTATTTCTTATTTGCCCAGTTGACATAGATACCTGTTAATATCCATGAAAGAACTATCACACCTATGCCTATGGGGATTCCAACGGTTATTGCACCTGAAAGCTTTGATGCAAGAAAGGGTTTGTTGAAGGCGATAAGGGAGATGAACCCGAAATAGATAAAGAGTTCCAGAACTGTCAGTATAAGAGAGATGGCATCCTTCTGTTTTGAAAGACTTTTAAATTCTTCATCTTCAAGAATCTCATGGGCACTCTTTTTGCTCATATCTTTTTTTACCTCCTCTTGATGATATGCCTTGATAATCAAGGCTTAACTAAGTATTAAAAGTTATGAATCTCCGAGTCCTTGAATCTATCACCTCCTTTAAAGGCATGCCCGACCCTTAGAAGGTCGCGTGTAGTTTCTACACCTACTCTTATGAGAAGGTAATTGAGCCTTTGAAAGAACTGGGCTGTAATAAAGGCATCCATGAGGGCATTATGGGTATTCTCTACTGAGATGCCAAAACATCTTGACACATGATAAAGGCCTTTTTCTTCTGTTGAAAGGCACTTCTCTGTAGGAAATCTTCTCTTTAACCATTCGTAGAGAACCCAGGTATCAATGAGAGGATTATTAATTTCACCCAAATGATGTCTTTTTAATTCTTTATTAAGGAAGGTGATATCTATTGATACACAGTGGCCAATTACTATGTCTTCACCTATGAATCTCTTAAATCCTGTGAGGGCTTCACTGATGTCCATGCCAGAAAGGGTCTCTCCAGGTGTAATCCCGTGAATTAAGATGCTCTCCTTTGTGAGGTCTTTTTCGGGTCTTACAACATAATAGATATGCTCACCCGGGATAATTCTGTTACCTTTCATCCTTATAGCACCCATTGACACGATTGTGTCCTTTCTTTCATTAAGTCCTGTGAGCTCTGTATCAATAACCACATAGGAAGCCTCAAGGATTGGTTCGTCCTTCTGGTATCTATTTTTAGGTCTCAAAGCTGATAAAATCTCCTTTACCATATGAGTGCCTTGTATCTTTCGATTATGGTATCCTGAAGTTTGGATATGAGATGAAAGGCTTCTTTAAGCGTCCTCTTTTCGAGGTTACTCAATCTGTTGGGGTTTATAAAATTATCAGGGTTATTTCCTGATTCTATCTGCTCAAACTGATGGTGGATTCTGAGGAGCATCATGAATTCAAAGGCATGGAGGAGCTCATCAGCATAGTCCTTTACAATCGTGTGTTTATCTTTAAGGATATTTATTCTTTCAACAGTTGATGTCTCTTTAATATTTTTTTCAAGACTGAAAAGCCTTACTATGTCAACAATGGGTGCTATACCCTTAACCTTCAGATTCAATTCATTTTTGTGCTCCCCTGTTTTTTCAACAACAAAGGATTTGAGGAATCCAATGGGTGGTCTGTTTTTGATTATGGCATTCGCCATATAACCGAGAAAGACCTTATTGCCTTCAAGGAGTGTCCCGAGATAGTTTCTCAATTCATCAGCAAGATTCATATCTCCGTAGAGACCTCTGAAATCAAAGAGGATTAATGACTTCAGTACTGATTCTGCCACAGGTTCAGAGGTCCAGCTGGAAAAATACCTTTTCCAGGTTTTTAAAGGCTGACACCATTGGGGATTTGAAGCCATATAGCCTGCAGGACAAGGAGAATACCCGCATTTCAGCAGACTATTTTTTACAAAGTCAGTAAAGACAGTAAAATATTCTCTTGCCTTTTTTTCTTGTTCCTGGGTTTCCGGGTCAACATAGATAATGGCATTATCCTGGTCTGTCCTGAAGGTCTGTTCACGCCTTCCCTCACTTCCGAAGACTATCCAGCAATAGGGTAGAGGAGGTCTGCCAAATCTCCTTTCAGCAATCTCAAGTATCTTTTTTACCAGTCTGTCATTGAGCTCCGTTATAATGCGAGTTATACTCGTTGCCCTTGCTCCATCCCTGAGAAGCAGGCCTATTATTTGATTTATCTTTCTGGAAACAGTCTCTAGGCCCTCTATGCTCTGCTGTATCTCTATCTCCCGTGCAATGGAGATGGGCGAAGTCCCTTGAAGGAGCATCAGGTCATGATTTGTGACAATACCTCTAAGGGTTCCATCCTCAACCACCAGGAGGTGGTGAATATTGAATCTCACCATCTTTAAAAGAGACTCAAAGCAGTATTCATTTGCATCAACCTTAATAAGGGATACGCTCATAATGGAGCTTACAGGTTCATTTATATCCTTTCCCTTTGCAACTACCTTATCCCTCAGGTCTCTGTCTGTAATAATTCCAACAGGGGCTTCTCCGTCGAGGAGCACAAGGGAGCTAATCCGATTCTTTGACATTATTTGAGCAGCCTCCTTAATGCTGATATCAGAAGGTGCGGTAACAGGAGGCCTTGCAATGATTTCCTTTACTGGTGTTACAAAGAGGAGTTTGTCACCACCTCCTATCAAAAGACTTCTGCTTCGCATCTCTTTATAGGTTCTGTCAATGTATTTATTAAGGAATGATTTGAGGAAGAACTCTGTAAGGGATGGATTCTTCTCGAGTAGATGGAGAACACTCTTTTTGTCTACGAGATAGCAGATTGTATCTTCAGCAGCTACAACATTTGCCCTGGACCTGTCTCCACTTACAAGAGAGAGAAAACCGAAGGAGTCTCCTTCCCCCCTGTAGTCAATAAGAACCTCTTCATTGTCCTTTGTCCTTACAAAGACCTTAACACTACCTTTTTTGATTATCCTCAGGTATTCGCTTGGAACGCCATCCTGTTTGAGAATGAGGGTGTCCTTAGGATAAAACTCTATTGAAACCCCTGATGCAATGGTCTTAATGGCCTCATCATCGAGGAATTGAAAGGGCGGCACCTTTCTTAAAAAGGCTATGACCTCTTCGATAACCATGATTTAAATACTTTAATAAGCAAAAAAAATGCCAGATGGTAATTAAGAAAATTTTGTTTGAAAATCAAAATGTTGTAGTGAAGGAAATAAAATATTAATGCCTTGAGGATGTAACAGAAGGTAAGCCTATGCTACTTAAAGTAGCATTAAGAGGTTTTACTTAACCCCCATCTCTTTCTCTTCTCCCAGAGGGACTTTCTTGTTATACCGAGCATCTCAGCAAGTTGCTGTTCTGTAAACTTATTCTGGTATGTAAGGATAAAGGCCTTTGTATAATCCTCTATAGAGAGCCTTCGCTGTAATGCCTCTTCAAAAAAGGAGGCCCTTTTATCAAAGAGGCCTTCTGGAAGATGTTCCTTTTTAATGACTCCATCTTCTGAAATGAGTACTGCCCTTTCAATTATGTTTTGAAGCTCCCTGATATTGCCAGGCCAGTGATAAGACTTAAGGAGCTTGAGGGCCTCATTATCAATCTTGTTTACATCCCTCCCATGCTCCTTTGAGTATTTCTGCATGAAGAATCTTGCGAGGAGTTCAACATCATTACCCCTTTCCCTTAAGGGCGGGAGATGAATTGTTATGACATTTATCCTGTAATAGAGGTCTTCTCTGAACCTTCCCTCCTTAACAAGCACTGCGAGGTCCTTGTTTGTAGCAGAGATGAATCTTATATCAACCTTTGTTGATTGATTGCTTCCTATTGGTCTAATCTCCTGATCTTCAAGAACCCTTAATAGTTTTGCCTGAAGTGAAGGACTGAGGTCGCCTATTTCGTCAAGGAATACAGTGCCTCCATTTGCCTCTTCAAAGAGACCCTTCTTTGAGGTTACAGCACCAGTGAAGGCCCCCCTTACATGTCCGAAGAGTTCTGATTCAAGGAGGTTCTCAGGTATGGCGCTGCAGTTTATTGGAATAAAAGGTCTTTCAGCCCTTGGACTGCTGTAATGGATTGCCCTTGCTATGAGTTCCTTTCCTGTGCCTGTTTCTCCGAGAAGAAGGACATTACTCTTTGCACTGGCTATCTTCTTCACTTCATTTATTATCTTCTTAATCTCAGGACTTTCTCCTATGAT
>DAISHO010000212.1:0-4086 GCA_036822495.1 Thermodesulfovibrionales bacterium | reverse complement strand
TTTAAAGTTTAACCAGTGGAGGATACACTTTTTTTGTCCCTTTTGCAAATTTACATAGAAGATTTTACACTACCCACTACCCTTTGATTTGACAGGCCTTCTGGGCATTTGGTAATATTTTTATAGCCGAAGTGGTGGAACTGGTAGACACGCACGTTTGAGGGGCGTGTGGGGTAACCCGTGCGGGTTCGAATCCCGCCTTCGGCACCATCTTTTTTCCCTTTCCCTAAGTCCCGTCTCTTTAAGCTATAATAATAGGTTTTGGGCAATAGGCGACAGGCTGAAGGTTCTTTTAAGGAATTATTTTCCTAACGCCTGAAGCCTAAAGTTGCCTTCAGCCTATAGCCTATTTTTAGGAGGACTCTTGAAGAGGATAGGTGTTATCGGTGTTGGATATCTTGGGCAGCATCATGCAAGGATACTTCGTGAGTTCAATGATATTGAGCTTGTGGGTGTTGCTGATATTGATTCAGGCAGGTCTGCCCTGATAGCGGGTCTTTATAATTGCAGTGCCTTCAGTGATTATAGAGAGCTTCTTTCCCTTGTAGATGCGATTACAATAGTTACTCCAACGGTGAGTCACTACGAGATAGCCCGTGAGGCCCTGCTAAGGGGTAAAGATGTATTTATAGAAAAACCTATTACAGATAAACTCGAAGATGCTCAGGAGCTCGTTAAGCTGGCAAGTGATACAGATAGGATCCTTCAGGTTGGACACCTCGAGAGATATAACCCAGCCTATCAGAAGGCAAAAGAGCTTATTCCTGTCTCGAAGTCGCCTTCCCTGATTATTGGTGAGAGGCTTTCTCCCTTTACAGGAAGAGGAATTGATGTGGATATAACTTATGACCTTATGATTCATGACCTTGATATCGTCATCGATATCCTTAGAGGCCAGGAGGTCAAGGACATAAGGGCCGGTGGTGCTACAGTCCTTACAGGAAGGCTTGATTTTGCCACATGCTGGATTGAATTCGAAAAAACGAAGGTAATTCTCTCTTCAAGTAGAGTGTCAAAAGAAAAAAGAAGGAGCATTACGGTATTCTGGGATGGCTATTGCCTGATAATAGATTTTATGAGCCAGGGTCTCTCTCTACTAAAAGATGGCTCTCAATTAGTTGAAGAGATAAATGTTGAAAAAAAGGAGCCCCTTAAGGAGGAATTGAGGGATTTTGTTGATTGCATAGAGTCAAGGAAGTGCCCTCTTGTTCCAGGAGAGGATGCCCTTATGCCCCTTTCCCTTGCAATTGAGATTACTGATAGAATTAAAGGAGGATAAAAAAGAAAATGCTTCCAATGGTCGATCTGAAGAAACAACTCGTGGAGATTCGGGGAGAGATTAATACCCATTTTGAAGAGATACTGAATTCTACAACCTTTATTCTTGGTCCTAAATTAAAGGAACTTGAAAGAAGGATTACCGATTATCATGGTACAGGTTTTGCGATTGGAGTTGCCTCTGGGACAGATGCCCTTCATCTAAGTCTTATTGCATCAGGCATCAAGGAAGGTGACGAGGTTATAACAACACCTTTTACATTTTTTGCCACAGTTGAGGCTATAGTATATACAGGTGCAAGGCCTGTCTTTGTAGATATTGATCCTGAGACCTTTAATATAAATCCTGAATTAATAGAAGAAAAGCTCACGCCAAGGACAAGGGCCATTATTCCTGTTCATCTCTATGGTCATCCGGCAGACATGAAAAGGATAATGGAGATCGCAAAAAGGTATAATCTTATTGTTATAGAGGACTGTGCACAGGCCTTTGGTGCGAGGATTTTTAATTACGATAGTAACACTTCTGGTGGAAGGAGTAGTGGAAGAACTGTAGGAACTTTTGGTCATGCCGGTTGCTTCAGTTTTTATCCGAGTAAAAACCTTGGTGCTTATGGTGATGCTGGAATGGTAATTACCTCAAATGAGGAGATTGCTAATAAGGTTTTCAGATTAAGAAATCACGGTTCTCAGATCTCATATGTTCATGAAGAGATAGGTTTTAATAGCAGGCTTGATGAATTTCAGGCAGCTGTCCTTCTTGTAAAGCTGAAGAGGATTGACAGGTATAACGAGCTCAGAAGAAAAAAAGCCCTTTTGTATAATTCCCTTCTCGACAGGGAAAAGGTAAAGGTTCCTATTGAAAGAGAGGGCTATTATCATGTTTATCATCAATACACGCTCCGTTCTCCTGTAAGGGATACTATACAGAAAAGGCTCAGGGAAAAGGAGATAGCCTCTGTAGTCTATTATCCAGTACCCCTTCATCTACAGAAGGCCCTCAGTTTTCTGGGTTATAAGAAAGGAGATTTTCCTGAGGCAGAAAAGGCAGCAGAGGAGGTCCTTTCACTACCTATCTATCCTGAACTTCCTGATGAGGTTATTGAAAGGATAGCAGAGGTCGTCAATAGTGTATGAGCTTCACTGCTGTCCAAAACCAATTGAGATGAGCTCTTCAAAGGGGCATAAGGCCTCAAAAACACAAAAGAAGCGACAGGATTTATTTTTATTGGTAGAATGAGGTTATTCATATCATTTGAGAAGTATATTAAGGTCATGACAGGTTATTTAACAAGTTACATTAAGGAGTCGCCTTTTGTGCTTTTTGCTAATGGCGTAAGTAATAGTTGGCCTCATGCCCCTTTAAGAATTATTTGGGACAGATGTGTATGAGCTCAAAAGAGGTATTAATCCTCAGTGGTGAGAGTTCAGGAGAGCTATATGGAGCCCTCCTTGCAAAAGAGCTTTTAAGAAGATGGCCTGACCTTAAGATATATGGCATAGGTGGAGAGAGGATGGAGGCCTCTGGTGTAAGGCTTTTGGGAAGAATAGGTCATGCCTTTGGTCTTGTAGAGGTAATTGGTGCTATAAAGAATATAAGAAAAAATTTTAGGGCAGTAGTGGAATATCTTAAAAAAAGGAGGCCTCAGGTAGTTGTCCTTATAGATTATCCTGATTTTAATATAAGGGTAGGCGAGATTGCAAAGAGGCTCGGCATTAAGGTTCTTTATTATGTGAGCCCGCAGGTCTGGGCATGGAGAAAGAAGAGGAAGTACAGGATTAGAGACCTGGCAGACAGGATAGCTGTTGTTCTTCCTTTTGAAGAGGAGATATACAGAAGTATTGGTGCAGATGTTGAATTTGTTGGACATCCTGTTACGGAGGAGCTCGAAGGTATAGAAGGCCTTTCAAGACATGAGCTCAGGGAATTCTTAAATATCCCTGAAGGCTCACCGGTATTCACCCTTCTTCCAGGAAGCAGACCATCAGAGGTAAGGAGGCTTCTTCCTTTAATGGAGGAGGTGGCAAAGGAACTTTTAAAGCCCTCATTCAATACAAGTGATTTGCCACCAGAAGTGTTAATGCCCCTTGCACCAAATCTTCTATTAGATTTAAAAGACCTTAACAAATTCGAGAAACTCGGTGTGAGGATCCTCCCACCTTTTCTAAATCAATGGCCTGAAGTATCCTCCTCCCTCGTTGCCCTTAAGGCTTCAGACATGGCTATTGCAGCATCAGGTACGGTAGTCTTTCAGGCAGGCCTCCTTGGTGTTCCAACTATTGTGGTTTACAGGCTTTCTAAGTTAACCTATCATATAGCAAGACTTGTTGTGGATGTCAAATATATCTCTATACCAAACATAATTCTTGGCAGGGAGGTCTTTCCTGAATTGATTCAGGACAAGGCAAGGTTAGAACTTATTATGGACAATATAAGGAGATTAATGTCAGAGGAAGTGAGGAGAGAGGTAATGAGCTACCTGAGGAGGCTGAGGGAGGTCTTTTCGAATAAAAGGCCTTCAGAGAGGGTGGCAACAATGATTGAGAGGCTTACTGGATGGTAATTAAAGAACTCTTAAGACTTATAAAACCTTATTACGGAAGGGTTGTAATAGCTGGAGCTTTGAGCCTTGGCGTTTCAGGTATAAATGGTACCCTTGCCTGGCTTATGAAGCCTGTAATAGATGATATCCTTATAAAAAAGAATATCACCTATCTTGCCCTGTTGCCTGTGGTTGTGATTCTTCTCTTTACTCTCAGGGGTCTTTTTATTGCCGGACAGTCCTATCTGATGAAGTCTGTGGGAAT
>DAISHO010000211.1:0-4094 GCA_036822495.1 Thermodesulfovibrionales bacterium | reverse complement strand
CCCATGCAGAAATGGAGGCAATCTCGTCATGGCATCTTCTGTAAAATTTAGTCTAATCCCTTCTGTCTCAAGGAGGGCAATATACTGTTTTATAAGGGCATTATGGGGTTCTGTGAGGATCCTCTTGAATTCCTCTTTTCCAAGAGGTTCAAGTTCAACCCTTATGGGAAACCTTCCTTGCAGTTCGGGTATAAGGTCAGAGGGTCTTGCCATGTGGAATGCGCCAGCAGCAATGAATAGTATATGGTCTGTCCTGACTATGCCATATTTTGTACTCACCTGAGAACCTTCAACAATGGGTAAGAGGTCCCTCTGAACACCCTCTCTTGATACATCAGGACCATAGGTCTGACCGCGGGAGGCAATCTTGTCTATCTCATCTATAAAGACTATTCCGCTCTGTTCAGCCCTCTGTATTGCCTCCTTTGTAACCTTATCCATGTCTATGAGTTTGTTTGCCTCTTCCTGAGTGAGGATCTCCATTGCCTCTGATACCTTTACCTTTCTTCTTTTCGACCTTTCGGGTAATAGCCCGCCAAGCATCTCTTTTAGATTTATCTCGAGCTCTTCAAGTCCTACATTTGATATCACGCCAAAGGGCATGACCTTTTCCCTCACCTCAAGCTCAACATATCTTTCATCAAGTAAACCTTCCCTGAGCTGGACCCTTAATCTCTCCTTTGTCTCTCTGAACCTTTCCCTTTCTGCCTCTTCGGAATTTCTTGGCATTCGTGGTACAGGCAATAAGAGTTCAAGGAGCCTCTCTTCTGCGAGTTGCCTTGCCTTTTCATGAACCTTTGCCATATGTTCATTCTTTACCATTGATACCGCTACCTCAACGAGGTCCCTGATCATTGAGTCCACATCCCTTCCAACATATCCTACTTCAGTGAATTTTGATGCCTCTACCTTTATAAAAGGTGCACCAGCGAGCCTTGCAAGGCGCCTTGCAATCTCTGTCTTTCCAACACCTGTTGGACCTATCATCAATATGTTCTTTGGCAGGACCTCGTCTCTCAACTCCTTAGGAAGCCTCTGCCTTCTCCATCTATTTCTCAGGGCAATGGCAACAGCCCTTTTTGCCTTTGATTGACCAATAATGTATTTGTCGAGCTCTTCAACAATCTTTCTTGGTGTTAGAGTTTCCTGTTTTTCTGTCTCTATAAAGCTCTCTTTTTCCATAGCTCTTATCTTCATGTTAGAGTTCCTCCACCTGGATATTTTCGTTTGTGTATATGCATATTGATGCAGCTATCTTCATTGCCTTTTCAACTATCTCCTTTGCGGAGAGTTCTGTGTTCTCCATAAGGGCCTTGGCAGCAGCCTGTGCATAGGGACCTCCTGAGCCAATAGCACCGATGCCATCCTCGGGTTCTATTACATCACCTGTGCCTGAAATAATAAACATGTGTTCTTTATCTGCAACAATCAGAAGGGCCTCAAGTCTTCTCAGAACCCTGTCTGTCCTCCAGTCCTTTGCCAGTTCTACTGCTGCCTTTGTGATATTACCCCTGTGTTCATTAAGTTTCTGCTCAAATTTGTCAAAGAGTGTAAAGGCATCAGCAGTGCTGCCTGCAAAACCAGCAATGACATTCCCGGCGATTTTCCTTATCTTTTTTGCATTCTGCTTAAGAACCGTATTGCCCATGGTCACCTGTCCGTCACCACCAATGGCAACCCTGCCATTTCTCTTAACACATAGTATGGTTGTTCCGTGTATCAATCTTACCTCCTTCACTTCTTTAAAGGATGGGCCTTGTCATAAATCTCTATTAAATGGGCTGCATCAATATGGGTATATCTCTGCGTTGTTGAAAGGGAGCTATGGCCCAGTAGCTCCTGTATCACCCTTAAGTCTGCACCTGCCTGTAGTAGATGGGTTGCGAAGGTATGCCTCAGGGTATGAGGCCCTATCCTTGAGTTTATTCCTGTCTTTCTGGCATATCTTACTACTATACGATGTACACTCCTTGCTGTCAACCTTTTACCAGAATGATTGATAAAAAGGGCCTGGGAGTCCTTTGCCTTTGCTATCCTGTTGCTCAGATAGGACTTCAATGCCTCTATAGCCTTCCTGCCTATCGGAACCAGCCTCTCCTTTTTACCTTTTCCCTTTACTCTCATTACACCTTCTTTGAGATTCATATCTTCCATGTTAAGCCCTACAAGCTCACTTACCCTGATGCCACTTCCATATAGTATCTCAAGGATTGCCCTGTCTCTTGTCTTTGTAAACTCCTGAGATTCCTCTTCAGAGTTTCTTTCAGGTGCCTCTACCAGATTAAAGGCATCATCTACTGTAAGAAAGGCTGGTAGTTTTTTAGGGAGCCTTGGATGGGCCACAAGCCTTGCTGGGTTCTTTTTTACATAACCTTCTCTATGAAGGTATCTATAAAATGACCTTATAGATGAAAGTATCCTCGATATAGAGCTTTTCTGAAGTCCCTGGGTCCCAAGATAGGAGATATAACTTCTGATGTCATTCAGATCTGCGGTTAAAGGGTTTCTTTCGATAAAATCAATGAATCCCTTTATATCCTGTTTATAGGCTCTTAAGGTATGGTCTGAGCAAGCCCTCTCATTTTTTAGATAGGATAGAAAATCTTTGAGGAATTTATGCATTAATTCTCCCAAGAAATTCCCTCCATCCAGTCAGTGCCTTTTCAGCAATAAATTTCTTCTTCATTGCTCTGTCTTTTATATTAACCTGAGATAGCGGGAAGAGTGATAGATTTATATTCGTTGGTTGAAAGTCTTTTGGAGCCCTTGTTATAAGATATCTTACAAGACTTCCATGGGCTGAAAAGGGAGGAGGTGGTATAAATTCCATTGATTTTAATCTTCTAATAGCATTTAAGGCAGCAAGTAATCCCATGGCAGTTGATTCAAGGTAACCCTCAACACCTGTAAGCTGGCCTGCTATAAAGGTTTCACTCCTTTTTTTCAGACTCAGGTCTTCATTGAGGCAGAGGGGGGCATTCAGGAAGGTATTTCTGTGGACGCTTCCATACCTGAGGAATCTTGCCTTTTCAAGACCAGGTATTAATCTGAATACCCTTTCCTGTTCAGGATATTTCAGCCTTGTCTGGAACCCAACCATGTTGTAGGCACTTTTTTCATCGTTTTCAGGCCTGAGCTGAACAACTGCATAAGGTCTCTTGTTAGTCCTTGGATCAATAAGTCCTACAGGTCTCATTGGTCCATACCTGAGAGTATCATATCCCCTTTCAGCGAGGACCTCTACAGGCATACATGATTCAAAGACCCTTACCTTTTCAAAAGGTCTTGGAGTTACCCTGTCTGCATCTCTAAGGGCATTATAGAATATCCTGTATTCCTCTTCATTGAGGGGACAATTGAGATAGTCTTGATTTTCTCCATATCGTGACTGAAAAAAGACCTTTGAATAATCTATACTTTCGGCATCTATTATAGGTGCTATGGCATCGTAAAAATATAGATGAGCTTCACCAATAAGCTCAGCCAGAGATTTAGAAAGGCCTTGAGAGGTGAGGGGGCCTGTAGCAATAATTGAGAGACCTTCAGGGACAGAGGTTATCTCCTCCCTTATTATTTTAAGGGCTTTGAGGCCCATGAGTCTTTCTGTTATGTATCTGCTGAAGGCCTCCCTGTCTACTGCAAGGGCCTTCCCTGCTGGTACCTTTGTTTTTAATGCTGCCTCCATTATTAGTGAGTCTGCCATTAAGAGTTCCTGCTTTAGAATCCAGGATGGAGAATTCTCTTCCATGGATTTTAAAGAATTTGAACACACGAGTTCTGCAAGAAATTCTGTCTTATGGGCCTCCGTGAATTTCAGGGGCCTCATCTCGTAGAGAACAACAGGGATACCCCTCTTTGCAATCTGCCAGGCAGCCTCACTTCCTGCAAGACCACCACCTATTATGGTTATCATATAATAATTGTAACATAGCCTTAAGTTGGTGGCGAAACAGAAGTTGGAGGTCGGAGTCTAAGGAAAATCTTTCCTTCGCATCTGATTTCTGACTTCTGACCACTGACTTCTGTTTTAATGGAGAAGCACACCTGTCCAAGATAAATCTTAAAGGGGCATGAGGAACTATAGGCTACAGGCT
>DAISHO010000210.1:0-4095 GCA_036822495.1 Thermodesulfovibrionales bacterium | reverse complement strand
AAAAGAGATGAGGATTTTCACATTTCTTATAGCTCTCTCGAGTGCATTATTTATCCAGCCTTTGCATGCCTTTTCCGAATATAAAATAGTTCTCAAGAATGGCTCATCAATAATAGTTGATAGTTATAAAAAGATTGATGGAAGGATACAATTTTATAAATCGGGCGGGCTGATAGAGATGGAAAATAGCGATGTCCTTGAGATACAGAAAACAGAAGAGAGGTCAGATAGCAGAAATCAGGAGTCAGACATGAGTGCGACAGAGCAACAGAGCGCTGGTGGCCAGGTAACAGCTGGGGCTCCAGCTAATTCTTCAGCCTCTCCTGAGCTCAGTGATGCAGAGCTCAGGAACAAAATTGAGGAGATACAGAAAGAAAAAGAGACTCTAAAAAAAGAGGCTTCTGCACTTACTGAAGAGATAGAAAAACTTAATACCGAGATCAGAAAAGAAGGCAGGGTCCTTGCCATAAGAAAAAAGAGGGAACTTGAGAAGAAAAAAGATGACCTCGAAAGGCGCATGGCAGATTTGAACAGGAGGATTGAGGAGTTAAATAAGGAGGAGGAAGATTTATTAAGGAGATTATGGAAATATTAGGTGGGAGGTGAGAATATGCTAAGCGCCAGAGCTACAGAAATTAGAGCGACAGTGCGACAGCAAATTATGGAAAATTTATTCCCTATAAAGGCTATCGCTCTCTTGTTCTGTCGCTCTATCGCACAAATGTCTGTCGCACGGTCGCTCGGTTGCTCTATTATGGGTAGCACTGTTGTTCTAATTTTGCTGGTCTTTTATACTGTTGATGGCCATGGGTCATCAGAGAATCCTCAAAAAAAGGAGGTATTCAATATGATAGAAAATATCCACTGGCTGGGACATGATACCTTCAAGATAACAGGTGAAAAGGTGATTTTCACTGATCCCTTTAAACTGAGAAAAAAGGATAAGGCAGATATAATCCTTATAACTCACGAACATTATGACCATTGCTCCCCTGAGGATATAAAACTCCTTCAGACTCAAGATACAGTAATCGTTGCTACAGGGGATTGTGCAAAGAAACTTTCAGGAAATATAAAGATAGTTAAACCAGGCGACAAAATATTGGTGGCCGGGATAGAGATAGAGGCAGTTCCTGCCTACAATACGAACAAGAAATTCCATCCCAAGGCAAATAACTGGGTGGGTTATATCTTTAAGGTGAACAATCAGAGGATTTATATAGCAGGAGATACGGATTATATCCCGGAGATGAAGACCTTCAAGAATGTTGACATAGCCCTTCTGCCTGTATCGGGCACCTATGTAATGACAGCAGAGGAGGCTGCTCAGGCTGCCCTTGATATTAAACCCAGAATAGCCATTCCCATGCATTATGGCTCCATAGTAGGTTCTGAGTCAGATGCAAAGAGGTTTGCTGAACTCCTTAAGGGAAAGATTGAGGTTGTTATAAAAGTAGAGGAATAGGCAGAATTTATTGTTTTATGAGAGGATTCAATTTGACATAGACATTTATACTCAGCTATTCTAAACATTGCAATGAGACTTTTCCCGAAGGAAATAGATTTTTTCGAGATATTTGACCTTGCAGCCTCCAATATAAAAAAGGCAGCAGAGCTTCTTGTTGAGCTTACAGAAAAATTTGATAACCTTCCAGCAAGGGCAAAAGAGATATATGAAGTTGAACAGGATGGAGACATGCTTACTCATGACATAATGCGAAAACTCAACAAGACCTTTATCACTCCCATTGATAGAGAGGATCTCCATGCCCTTGCCTCACGGCTTGATGATGTCCTTGACCTTATATGGGCTGCTGTTGATAGGATAGTTGTTTTTAAGATAACAGAATCAACAAGAGAATCAATCGCCATGGCTCAGAATATTCTTATGACCGCTGAGGTGATGCAGAAGGCTATTAAAAAACTGAAGGAGAAAAATTACACCCATGTCCAGGAATACTGTATAGAGATAAACAGACTTGAAAATAGGATGGACAGGGATTTCAGGGATGCCCTTGCCAATCTCTTTGAGCATGTAAAAGATCCAATTTTAATAATCAAGTGGAAAGAGATATATGAGCACCTTGAGGATGCCTCAGATAGATGTGAGGATGTGGCGAATATACTTGAGGCAATAGTACTGAAACATGCATGAAAGTTTCACCCTATTAATATGCGTCATTCTTCTTGCTTTGATATTTGACTTTATAAATGGTTTTCATGATTCGGCCAATGCGATAGCAACCTCTGTATCAACAAGGGTTCTCTCACCAAAGGTTGCTGTCACTATGGCAGCAATCCTCAATATCCTGGGCGCCCTTTCAGGCACAGCAGTGGCAAAGACTGTTGGAGCAGGCCTTGTCCAGTCCTTCTGCATTACACAGCTTACAGTTATATCTGCCCTTGTTGCAGCTATCATATGGGATATATTTACATGGTATCTTGGTCTTCCTACCTCTTCGAGTCATGCCATACTTTCAGGTGTGGTAGGGGCTGGAGTTGCTACAGCAGGAACACAGGTAATTATAGGGAAGGGTGTCTTTAAGGTTCTTACTGGTCTTATCCTTTCACCTCTTTTAGGATTTGCCCTCGGAGGGTTATTAATGCTCTTATTATACTGGTTATTCAGACGATCATCACCCTCACGGGTAAGCGGAATATTCAATAAACTACAGATACTCTCTGCAGCCTATATGGCCTTCAGCCATGGCAATAACGATGCCCAGAAGAGCATGGGAGTTATTACGATGGCTCTGGTTAGTTATTATGGTTTAAAGGACTTTCATGTGCCTGTCTGGGTTATCTTACTCTGTGCCTTTGCCATGGGGCTTGGTACCGCTCTGGGAGGATGGAGAATCATAAAAACCCTTGGCGTAAAACTTGTTCATCTAAGGCCCATTCATGGTTTTGCAGCAGAGGCCTCTGCAGCCACAGTGATAGAGATAGCCTCACGAATAGGTCTTCCCCTTTCGACAACCCATGTTATCTCTTCAACAATTATGGGGGTTGGTGCATCAAAAAGGCTTTCAGCAGTTAGGTGGGGCATAGGAGGTAATATAATCCTTGCCTGGATTCTTACAATACCCGCATGCTTTGGCCTTGCTTGGGCTTTTTATCATATACTGCGTATGGCTGGTCTGTAGGCTATCACGGCCTCAACTGTTACATTTGCCACCGCTGTATCAAGTCCTCCCTGTTATAAACTGGTTCAAGGCACCTTTCCCTCAGACAGGGTAATATATATTCTCTTTCAATGAAGGGCAGATAAGCTCCTTTCTCAGGATAATGAATTGTAAGATAAGGTCTGAAATACAAGAGGGCTGTCTGATAAAGTTCACTGTCTCTTTTAGCATAGATAGAAAACCGCAACATGTTCTGATACATATCCAGAGCAACAAAATAATAAGCAGCAAAGGCGCCCATGGCCTGAGCAATTTCTGAAAAGGCCTTAAGAGTTACTTCAGCTTTTTCAAGATATGACCTGTTATCAGTAAGGTGATAGAGCTTTAAAAGGTTAATAATCATTACAGTATTCGCAGATGGATGGGGCAAATCTTCAATGCCTTTCAGCTTTATCCCGAGGGCCGGCTCATCTGTGTCAAAGAAGCCTCCATTGTTATCATAGAACTTATCTATGGCAATTTCCAGCAGATCTTCTGCACTTTCAAGATAAATCCTTGAGCCCGTGAATTCATAGGCTGATATTAGAGCCTCAATTATATAAGCATAATCATCGAGAAGGCCTTTCACATTATCAGAGTGATATAGCCTCCCCTCCAGAAGTCTCAGCTTAAATATTCTTTCAAGGCTATTGAGGGCAAATTCTCCAGCCCTTTGGTGCTTTAGAAATCTTGCTGACCTGAGAAAAGAGGTAATAAGCATGCCATTAATAGATGTGTAAAGATTTTTATCAACAAAAGGTTGCAGCCTCAATCTTCTCTTCTCGAGAAGTTTTGCCTTAGCCCTCTTTATTATCTCTGTTATTTTTTCAGGTTTTTCTCTTAACTCTTTTGCAATCTCCTCTGCCTCTTTAACAACAAAGGGTCATGTCAATAGTTCTGTGTAAATTCTCTTAAGGGTTTAATACTCCACTGG
>DAISHO010000209.1:0-4117 GCA_036822495.1 Thermodesulfovibrionales bacterium | reverse complement strand
AATTTAAGACTGAACTTATCCATTCCTGATGGTGCATTCCACATAATATTAAAGGCTGAACCAGAAGAGATAATATTCCTGCCATTCGGCGTTATTAATACAAGCCTGTCCTGAGGATAGGAACATTGTTCTGCTAAAGCCTCAGAATATGATAAAGTCTTCGGAATTATATCTCCATCGCTCGGTGATGATGTGGCAGGCTGTGGTGTTACTGACGGACTGGTCATAGCGAAGATGGGAGATAATGCGGTAGCAGATGAATCCTTTGCCAAAACACATCCATTAATTCCTCCAGAGAGGTTAACTTTAAGAATCCATATATCGCGCCCTTTGCCAAAGGAGAAGGTATTGCCAATTATTATATAACCTCCGCTTACAGCCTCTACATAATGAGAGCCATCAAAATCTGCACCGCCATAGTTTTTCTGCCACTCAAGAATTCCAGTATTATCAAGCTTTAAGACCCAAGCATCTCCACCCGCACCAAAGGAGAAAGTATAGCCCGCCACAATATATCCTCCATCTGTAGTCTGCTGGATGAAAGAGGGATAATCATTGCTTGTGCCTCCATAGGTTTTCTCCCACTCATAGGCTCCACTATTATTGAGCTTTAAGATCCAGATGTCATAGGAGCCTGCACCAAAGGAGGAAGTATAACCCGTCACAATATACCCACCATCTGCGGTCTGCTGGATGAAAGAGGGATAATCATAACCTGACCCTCCAAAGACATGCTGCCACTCAACAGCCCCGCTGCTATCAAGCTTTAAGACCCAGATATCGCCATTACCTGCACCAAAGGAGTAAGTATAACCTGCCACAATATACCCTCCATCTGTGGTCTGCTGGATAAAACCGTATCCCTCATAATCTATTCCGCCATAGGTTTTCTTCCACTGAACAGTGCCGGTATTGTCAAGTTTTAAGATAGATAAATCTTTACTATTGCCACTCACATACGCGCTGCCACCAATTATCAATCCATCTGAGACCTCAACAACATTAAACATATCTATTTGGTATTTCTTCTGCCAGATTATTTCTCCTGATGAATTGAGTCTTAAAAGAAAAGAATCAGGATGCTTATAGTCTATAGCAATATAACCTCCATCTGATGTCTGTCGAATATCCATTAGCCAGGCATAAGTGCTTCGGCCATAGGTTTTTAACCATTTGATATTAAAAGTAGAGTCAAGCCTTAAAATACAAGGCTCATATAGGGATTCAACTCGCCTGTAACCACCTAAAATATAACCGTTGTCAGATGTTTTTCGAATTATATAGAAATACGAATCTCCTATACCAAGATTAATCGTGCCTGCCCATTCCTCTGAATCTGCAGTGTTAACAATTAATACTGTCGCAACCACTAAAAATAAGCCTATCCACCCTGTCTTAAACATTTTGACCTCCTTTCTACAGACCTCTCTGCATAGTAGAGAGATTAATCAAAATAATACGGGATACTCATCCACTGATGGTGTATTGGTTATCCGCCTTAAGGAGCCCGCCTCATCTGCCATGAAGTAGAAGACATCGACTTGGATGTCATTAACACCTATACCTACAATATCCTTACCCACGCCAAAAGGTAATTCAAAACCTAAAAAATATATATCAGAGGGCACTTTACCTATATTAATACCTGTTGCAGTAGATGAATAGCTGGCAGGTTCAAAGGATTTGATTGTGCCATTTGCACAATATGGAGTTGAAATCTGACATCCATCTATCCTCACAACCCTGTAAATGGACGGCATGTTTGAGTCATTATTTGTGACCTTAGGATCAAACAAAAAGAAACCCCATATAGCATCCTGAACCTCATAAGGTGCCTCTGTGCCATCATCCCTTACAGCTCCCGCATAAAAGTGAGAAGCATCCTGTGCAAAATAGAAGACCTTATTGCCCTTTGGGACAAGAAAGTTTATATCCTGTTTAGTAGCAAGATTAGATGTAATGAGAGTTCCATCCTTTTTAACAGAGTGTATTGAATCACCTTCTCCATCTGATGAGATAAATACTACCATCTCATCTGTAAGGGCAATATCTCTTGGTGGTGTTAAGTAGTTTATTAATGTTTGAGGTGTTCCATCAAATGTTATCTTTGTAATAGAGTGGTATGCGGTTACTTCATAAGAGATATACACAGCTTGGGAATCCTTTTCGTGGTCATGTATTTTGTTGCCAATAAAGCCAAATGCCATAACTATAGAATCATCACTGAAATCGTATATACATATCCACGTGTCAGACCCATTGTAGTACCAGAGCGCTTCCTTTGTGGAGCTCCAGTCACTGCCAAGGTGTTTGGCCCTCTGGACATTGTCATTGGGTGGCAACTCATAACAATTATCTATATCCGCATCGCATCTGTTGAGTTTTGAGGTACTGCTGTTATGGGTAAGCCAGCCTATAATTGAGCCATCTGTTCTGTCTATAAGCTCTTTCATAACAGAGATATAGGATGGCATAACAAGTGGTGTATCTCCTGCTGTCATACCAATCTTAATCATCTTTCTTACATCATCAGCGGTACCACATGCGTTATCTGAACCCTTAAGCCTGTAAACAAATCTTGAGTTTTCAGTATCCTTGAAGTCATAATGGATGTGGGATTCACAGAGATTTGATAAGTCTGATTCACTGGATATCTGATATTTATTGAAGTTTTCACTCTTCAGTGCACTTACCTTATAGAGCCTACCACCTTTGATATATACAAAATACCTAACATAGATGTCTTTAAATTCATGGGCTGCTGCGTCCCATGTGCCTGCTACCACCATGCGAGGTTTATCAATTATGCCGTTCGATTCCACAGTTATAGGATTCTGAAGATTAGATGGGTCAACTGCATAGAGCCCTCCATTTGAGTCATAATAGAAGAGATAGACTCCCTGAGAAGGACCGGGTCCGGGTATATTACCTCCTCCCCCTCCTCCACCACCACAGGAGATCATTAATGAAAAGGCTCCTGCAACTGACATTACAAGGATTAATAAAACTTCAAGTCTCCATGCCCTCTTCATTGTGCTCTCCTTTAAGCTGGGGCAGGCAGACAATGCCACCTGCCCCTTTTATAACATTTAATAGTTATCTGATTTCTGCCACTTCAGCATCCTTGATTATCCAGCCAAGCCTCTTTACTGTCTCCATATTAAGTTTTCCATCCTCTGTGAGAATCCCATTTGAGATAAGGAGGTTTCTTATATGGGTTTTACCCATATCATCACCCTTGAACTGGGCCTCAAACTCCTCCTTCTTCTTCATATCAGCAGAGAAATGGGTATTTGGCTGAATAGGTTGGTGATTCTCAAATCCTGCCCTCTTTGCTGTTATGAAGTAGTCGAATTCATAGGTGCCCTTGCCATCAAGGAGTTCTGCAACAATAACCTTTTCTCTGTTCACCTCTACAGCAGCAAGACCCTTTGAGCTTGCAGACCTTGGAGTAAACTGAATAGTTATACCCTCAGCAGAGGCAACCATTCGGAAATAGTCTGGTGTCTCTATTACAGCCCTGCCATCTATGAGCCTTGCAGTGCCTCTTATCATTACTACGCTTTCAGGTGCCTCCATTGCCACATAGACTATCTCCTTTGTGGGGTCATAAGGATGGGGCTGGGTAAAATTCTTGGTGCCACTAACCGTAAGATTCCCTTCAACTAATACTCCATCACCTCCTGTAAAGTAGCCAGAATAAGCCGCACTCGATCCGTGTCCATATACACCAGCTGCATTCGTGCCCAGTGCACCGTATATTCCACTCGCAAGGGTAAATGCACCAAAGGCACCATAATTAGGACCTCCGAGATGGCCAAAGTGACCAGTATTACTGTTTATACCATAGACACCATAACCACTCTGGCTCGTTCCATAAACACCCACATCACTGTTGCTTGAACCATAAACACCCCTTCCTGTATTGCTCACACCATTTATACCCCTTCCACCTGCCTGGCTCTCTCCACTTATAGCAGGTCCAAATGTGTTGATAATTCTGACAAGGGGTGTTGCATCAGTTGTCCCGGTTATTTGAAGAGGAACATCAAATTTATCTGACCACATAGCATAGGGCACTACACTGAATTTATCCCTCGTGCCTATCACTACATAG
>DAISHO010000208.1:0-4146 GCA_036822495.1 Thermodesulfovibrionales bacterium | reverse complement strand
TACAGGCTATAGGCCATAGGCGATAGGCGGAAGATAGGCTATAGGCTTTAGGCTTCAGGATATTAGGAAAAATTCTATAGCCTGTAGCCTATAGCCTATAGGAAGCCTGTAGTCTGTTCTTCAGCCTTATGCCCATTCAAAACTTTATTTTGGGCAGGTATGTATAAAATAAAACCTGATGGAGGTGTAAAATATGGATATTATCTCTCTACCTATTGAGATGGACAAAGAAAGGATTGACAGCCGATTCAGACTTGTCAATATCGCTGCCCAGAGAGCAAAGGAACTTTCCCTTGGAGCAAAGAAGAAGGTTCAGACAAGATCAAAGAAGGTTACCACCATTGCACTTGAAGAGGCTCTTGAAGGAAGACTTGAGTATATTGTGGGAGAGGAAGCAGCAAGGGCAAGAGAGGAAGAAAAGAGATTTGACTACAGGAAACTCCTTGAAGAACGGAGAAGGGTTCCTGCAGATATAAAAGAGTTAGAGAAGGACTTGAAGGTCTATCTTCACGGAAAAGAGGAAGAGGGCAGGGAGCTTTCAGAGCTCTTCTCTAATGAGAGACAGAGGGATATTGAAGAATAAGAAGATTCTTCTTGGTCTTACAGGCAGTGTAGCAATCTACAGATCAATAGAGCTGGCAAGAAGACTCTCTCAGACTGGCGCATCTGTAGATGTAATACTTTCTGAGGCAGCCACTAAATTTATAAATCCTCTTCTAATAGAATCTGTAACAGGTAGAAGGGTTTATACTGATACCTTTCAATATCCGATGTCCCATATCGAGCTTGCTCAGGATGCCAGTCTTATGGTAGTTGCACCAGCTACCGCCAATATTATAGGGAAGTTTTCTTCAGGTATTGCTGATAATCTCCTTTCAACTGTATTCCTTGCTATGTCACCAAGAAAGGTTCTTATTGCACCAGCTATGAACTGGAGGATGTATGAAAATCCACTGGTGCAGAAAAATATTAATAGATTAAAACGACAGGGTGTAAATTTTGTAGGACCGGAGGCGGGGCAACTATGTTGCGGAGAGGAGGGCTACGGGAGACTTGCAGAGTTAGAAGATATAATTGATGAGATAGAAAGACTCCTTGCTGATAGGGATCTTGAAGGATTAAGGGTTCTTGTTACAGCAGGTCCAACGCGGGAATATCTGGACCCTGTAAGATTCATATCAAATAAGTCATCAGGTAAGATGGGTTATGCCTTGGCAAGGGTTGCAAGAAGGCGCGGGGCAGATGTTACGCTTATTAGTGGTCCCTCTATATTAAAAAGGCCTTATGGAGTCAGGTTTATATCTGTTGAGACAACGGCAGAGATGAGGGAGGCTGTTAAGAATATAGCAGAAAATGTTGATATGATATTTATGGCGGGTGCACCTGCGGACTTTACAATTAAAAAGGCAGAGGAAAAGATTCCAAGAGACCAGTTCAGCGATGAAGAAAACCGCCTGAGTCTCGAATTTATCCCTACTGCTGATATAATAGGAGAGATTGGTAGATTACCAGAGAAACCCTTCCTTGTTGGTTTTGCTGCCGAGACATCATTAGATATTGAAAGGGCAAAGGCAAAACTCTTAAAGAAGGGACTTGATATGATTATCCTTAACAATATCCTTGAATCAGGAGCTGGTTTTGAGGTTGACACAAACAGGGTCTCTATTATCGAAAAGGTTAAGGATGAAGAATTATTAATTCAGACTACAGATTTATTACCAAAAGAGGAAATCGCCTCAATTATTATTGACAGGGCTATAAAAAGATTCAGGTGGAGGTTTTAATGGAATTAACAACTAAATCTAAGGGGAAAAAGATGTTGAGACTCGGCCTTCCAAAGGGAAGCCTTCAGGAGTCCACATTAAGACTATTCAGAAAGGCTGGCTACAGGATTGATGTATCCCCAAGGTCTTATTATCCACAATTTGATGACCCTGAGATAGAGTCCATGCTTATAAGGGCTCAGGAGATGGCAAGATATGTAGAGGACGGAGTCCTTGATTGTGGCCTTACAGGTCTTGACTGGATCCTCGATAGTAATGCTGATGTAAAGGAGGTTGCTGAACTCAGATATGCAAAGGAAGGCTTCAGGCCTGTAAAATGGGTTGTAGCGGTTCCTGTTGATTCTAAGATAAAGACATTGAAAGACCTTAATGGTAAGAGGATTGCCACAGAACTTGTAAACTTCACAAAGAGGTTTCTCAAATCTAAGGGCATAAATGCACAGGTAGATTTTTCATGGGGTGCTACAGAGGTAAAGCCACCCTATCTTGCCGATGCTATAGTGGAACTTACAGAGACTGGCACTTCCTTAAGGGCGAATAATCTGAGGATTGTGGATGTGATTCTTGAGTCCACAACCAGATTTATAGCTAATAAAAATGCCTGGAAGGATCCATGGAAAAGGGAAAAGATGGAAAACATATGCCTTCTCCTTCAGGGAGCCCTTGCAGCAGAGGATAAGGTGGGATTAAAAATGAATGTTCATGAAAAAAATCTTGATACAGTTTTAAAACAGCTACCCGCCATGCATTCACCAACCATCTCACAGCTTACAGAAAAGGGATGGTATGATCTGGATGTAGTGATTGATGAGAAGCTGGTAAGAGACCTTGTACCTAAATTGAAGAGGGCTGGTGCAACAGGGATAGTTGAATATCAGCTTAACAAGGTTATACCATAGGCTGAAGGCTGTATATTAGGCTACAGGCTTTAGGCGTTAGGCTTTAGGATTTTTTTATTTCCTATGGCCTGTAGCCTGTAGCCTAATTTGCCTAAAGCCTATAGAAGGAGTGAGGATTGAACCTTAAGTCACTTTTAAGGAAAGAGGTCATTGAACTTCAGGGTTACAGACCAGAGGTTCAGAGGTCAGGCATCAAACTCGATGCCAATGAATCTCCTTACCCTTTTCCTATTAAATTGAATAATAAAGGCCTCGAGATTAATAGATATCCTGATCCAGAGGCAAAGGCCCTTAAGAAGGCCCTTTCGAAACTTTTAAAAGTTGAACCAGAAAATATACTTCAGGGTAATGGTTCTGATGAGCTTATTTACTATCTGATATCTGTGACAGGTGGACCTGTTCTTTATCCAGTTCCTACCTTCAGCATGTATGGGATTATTGCGAGAGTTCTTGGAGAAAAGACCCTCGAGATACCCCTTGACAAGGATTTTGATATACCCATGGAGTCCTTTCTCAGGTCCATTAAAAAAGATAGACCCAGGATTATATTCCTCAGTTCACCAAATAATCCTACAGGTAATTGCTTTTCAGAGGAGAGGATACTAAGGATTGTAAAGGAGAGTAATTGTCTGGTAGTTGTTGATGAGGCTTATCAACCTTATGCAGAAAATGGTGAGGGATTTATTCCCTATACAAAGAGATATAAAAATCTTCTTGTCATGAGGACCTTCTCCAAGATTGGCCTTGCAGGTATAAGACTGGGTTTCCTCGTGGGAGAGCGTCATGTTCTTAATCAGATAAACAAGGCACGGTTGCCTTACAATGTCAACTCCCTTACACAGAGTATTGCCCTTGAGGCATTGAAGAACAGGTCATTTTTTAAGGATACAATTAAAAAAGCTCTATCTGAAAGAAAGAGGCTTTTTGATGCAATGAGCAGGATTGATGGTGTAAAGGTCTTTCCCAGCCGAGCCAATTTTATTCTTTTTAAGGTTAGGGATGGCTCAGCTGTCCACAAAGGACTTTTAAAAAAAGGGGTTATTGTAAAAAATCTTTCCAATCTCATTCCCGATTGCCTCAGGGTCACTGTCGGAACACCTGAGGAAAATAATGCCTTCCTCAAGGCTTTGAAGGAGGTTCTATGAGAAAAGCAACAGTTAAAAGGAAGACAAAGGAGACAGATATAACCATTGAGCTTGCCCTTGATGGAAAGGGAAGATACGAAATAAATACCCCCATACCTTTCATAAACCATATGCTTGGACTTATGGCTTACCACGGAAGATTTGACCTGAAGGTTTCTGCAAGGGGAGATATTGAGGTAGATTTTCACCATCTTGTTGAAGACCTCGGGATAGTCCTTGGAGAGGCTATAAAAGAAGCCCTCGGAGAGAAGAAAGGAATAAGGAGATACGGCAATGCATTAATACCCATGGATGAGAGCCTTTCAGAGGTGACTATTG
>DAISHO010000207.1:0-4164 GCA_036822495.1 Thermodesulfovibrionales bacterium | reverse complement strand
TGAGTGTAGGACTGCAGAGGATCCTTGAAGAAGACCCAACCTTGAGATTCCACAGGGACGAGAAGACAAAGGAGATGATTATTTCGGGTATGGGACAGGTTCATATAGAGGTTGCCCTTGAGAAATTGAAAAGAAAATACGGAGTGGAAGTGATAATGAAGACCCCGAAGATTCCTTACAGGGAGACCATAAGGGCATCAGCAAAGGCACAGGGAAAGTATAAAAAGCAGTCAGGTGGCAGAGGCCAGTATGGTGACTGCTGGTTAGAGATAGAACCCATGCCAAGGAATGGAGGTTATGAATTTATTGACAAGATTGTAGGAGGAGTTATTCCGAGGCAGTATATACCAGCAGTAGAAAAGGGTGTTATAGAGGCAATGCACGAAGGTGTCCTTGCAGGTTATCCTATGGTTGACATAAGGGTAACACTTTACGATGGCTCGTACCATTCTGTTGATTCCTCTGAACTTGCCTTCAAGATAGCAGGCTCTCTTGCCTTTAAAAAGGCAGCACAGGATGCAAAACCAGTGCTACTTGAACCAATAATGAAGGTGGAGGTTATTGTGCCTGATGATACCCTTGGAACAGTTATAGGAGACCTCAATGCAAGAAGGGGAAAGGTTCAGGGGGTTGAACCCCAGGCAGGTGGTAATCAGAAGATCCTTGCCCTTGTCCCAATGGCAGAGATGCTCACCTATGCAAATCAGCTCCAGAGTATAACCTCTGCAAGGGGGCTCTATTCAATGGAATTCTCCCATTATGATGAGGTTCCAACCCATATTGCTCAGAAGATTATACAGGAAAGGCAGGCCCAGAAAAAGGCAGAGCATGAATAGGCTCGGTAACATTAAATATCTTTTCTTATCAGCACTGCTTTTCACAGGAGCTGAAGATATTATTATCCCTTATTCCTTTGCCCAACAAACTGCAATTCCATCCATACAGCCACTATTTGAACCCCCTGTTAGTGAAACACCTCTTCCTTCTGAGGTTAGATCTGAATACCTTGAATTAAAAATAGATAATAACCTTGTCTATCTCAAGGCAAAGGGTGTTAATCTGAAAGAACTTCTCACAAGGCTTGGTGAACAGGCTGGTTTTGAGGTGAGTGTGAATCCATCTACAACTACTATATCAAGTTCCATAGAGGGCCTTCCCGTAGAAGAGACAATTCACCGAATCATGAATATAATACAGGAAAGAAACTATAATATATTCTACAATGAAAAAGGCGATATCAAAAAACTCGAGGTCTTTTCATCATCAGAGTCTACTTCATCAGCTCCACAGCAGACACCCCAGAAACCAGGGGTCCCCAGATTCAGGAGGCCCGTGACACCACAGAACCCGCTTCCACAGGGTCAACAAATTCCTCAACAGGAGATCCAGCCACCTGCAAGGGTATTCCCACAGGAAGAGGATGACCAGCCCCAGTGAGCTATATTGCCTATCTTGACTGCTTCTCTGGAATAAGCGGAGACATGCTCCTTGGTGCACTTATTGATGCGGGAGCACCACCTGAAGAACTCACAAAGGCGCTACCCTTCCCAACAGAGATAAAACCGACAAAGGTAAACAGGGCTGGTATTATAGCAACCCGTGTTGAGATAATGGCCAGAGATGAAAAAACTCATTCCTTTAAGGATTTTAAAGATATTATTGAAAGCTCGAACCTTTCTCCGGGGTCAAAAGAAACGGCAATTCATATAATCCATGATTTATTTGAGGTGGAGGCCCGTATCCACGGAACCTCCATGGATCATGCTCATCTTCACGAACTTGGCTCTATTGACACTATTATAGACATAATAGGAGCCTTAAAGGGATTCGAATATCTTGATATTAAAGAGGTATACTGTTCTTTTATAAATACAGGGAAGGGTTATGTAAAGGCAGGACATGGTATTCTTCCAGTGCCTGCACCTGCTACGGTAGAGCTGCTTAAGGATTTTATTATCTATTCATCAGGACCTCCAGAGGAGCTCACAACACCTACAGGTGCTGCAATACTCAAGGCCATCGCAACACCATCAGAAATACCTGCTATCAGGCTGAAAAAGATCGGCTATGGTGCAGGATCAAAGGATTTTAAAGACTGGCCCAATATCCTCAGGTTATTCATTGGGGTAAACTTAAGAGGCGAACCAGAAGGTCTTATATGTGAAAAGGATGTCTATCTCATCGAGACTAATATAGATGACATGAATCCGCAGATCTATGAGCATCTTATAGAATTATTACTTGATTGCGGGGCCCTTGATGTTTATATAGAAAACATAGTAATGAAAAAATCAAGGCCTGGTCATAAACTATCTGTCCTGTGTAAAGAAAAAGAGATGAAAGATATTGCAACCCTTATCCTCAAGGAAACCACAACCATTGGCATAAGATTTCAGAGGATAGAACGACTGATTCTTCCAAGGATTATAGAGGAATTCCCTTCAAGTCTTGGAGAGGTCAGACTAAAGATTGCTGAATTTCAGGGAATAAAAAAGATGAGTTTAGAATATGAGGATATAAAAAAGATTGCAAAGAAGACAGGTCTACCAATTTCTGAAGTAATAGAGAGAATAAAAAAAGAGACCTCTAATAGGAATGGGTAACCTCTTCTACCCTTATATGTTCCTGTCTCAGGCCTCCGATCACAACAGTAATATTACTTCCTTTTTTAATTATTCCATTATTCGGGAAGATAATATAAGAAGGAGGCATCTGCCTCAAACCTCCCATAAGTCTTGGAGGCCTTTCAACAAAGATAATCTCTCCTGTAGCCTCGTCAACTATATAGGTCTCCTTTGGATTTAAAGGCCTTGCCTTTATATCACCCACAATTCTGTATCTTATCTCAACAAGCCTTCCTCCGCCGACAAGCATTGCCTTTGTAATCTCAAGTCTTATATCCTGAATTGGTATGCCTACAGGTGTCATTACAGGAGCTGTGGCACAAGAAGATACAAGCAGAAGAAAGAGAGAGATAGAGGAGGGTAAATTTATTTTTTTAAAAAAAGGAGTACATAGGTCCAATATCGATCTTGAAAGGACATAAGTCACCATAAGCACAATAGTGCGACAGAGCAACCGTGCGACATAGTGTGATAGAGACAATCGCACTGCCACATTATTGCAGATTCGCTCTAAAGAAGACCTTAAGCCAATTTCAACATCTTTGGATGCACTTAAAGAAGAATAATCCTGATTCATTGCCCGCATGTAAGATATAACCTCTGTATAGACCTTGCAAGCCCTGTTTTTGTATTTATATCCAAAAGTACCGCTGAAAAGATAGATTTGCCCTTGGCTACCTCAAATTTTTTCGGCATCTGATAAAGAAATCTGTCTATTATCTGTGTCACCTCAATCCCTATAATTGAATCAAAAGGGCCTGTCATGCCAACATCGGTTATATAGGCTGTGCCTTTTGGAAGAATCCTTTCATCAGCAGTCTGGACATGGGTATGAGTTCCAATCACAGCGCTAACCTTGCCATCAAGATAATATCCAAGGGCAATCTTTTCAGATGTTGCCTCAGCATGGAAATCAATGATTATTATCCTTGTTGTCTCTGATAGCCTTTCAACCTCGGCAAGCCCCTTTCTGAAAGGACAGTCAACAGGTGCCATGAAGACCCTTCCTATAAGATTTATTATACCTATGTTTAGTCCGTTTAGATTGTATATAATACTTCCCTGACCTGGCACACCGGGTGGATAATTAAAAGGTCTCAATATCCACGGATCCTTGGCTATGTAAGATATATCATCCTTCTTATCCCATATGTGATTCCCTGTTGTGATCACATTTATCCTCTGCTGAAAAAGCTCCTTTGCAATCTTCTCTGTTATCCCGAAACCTCCTGCCGCATTCTCACCATTGGCTATAATAAAATCTATCTTTAACTTTTCTATAAGTCCAGATAGAATGGTCTTTACAGCAGATCTGCCAGGTTTGCCGACGATATCTCCTATAAATAAAACCCTGAGATTATCTTGCATAATCTACATACCTCGTCTCTCTTATCACTGTAACCTTTATCTGGCCTGGATAGGACATCTGGGCCTCTATCTTCCTTGAAAGATCCCTCGCTATCATTGCACACTCCTCATCAGAAAGCTCCTCAGGCCTCACTATTATCCTATCTCTCTTCCAGCCTGCATGGCATAACAG